>PBWV01000002.1 GCA_002728255.1 Rhodospirillaceae bacterium
TTCTCAGTCCAGACGCCTATTTCCCTAAAATATCGAACCGCACCATCATGATACGGCACGATCCAATCAAACACCTGACGCTCCATTGCAAAACCCACACCACTAAAGTGCGCATCCTTGAACTCCTCGTAATTGATATGGATGAGCTTCGCAAGATCGTAGGCCATTTGCTCATCTCTGGTGGCGTATGTAATTAAGATGGGGTAACCGTAACTGCCGCCTTCCAAAGGATTCTCAACCGAGAGATCCACTCCTGCGGTACCAATTGAGGGTTTTCTCCACGGAGCCTTGAGGTTCATGCGATGCCAGCCTGCAACATCATCGTGCGGCTTCGGAATAAAATACAACCCTCTAGGGGAGCCAGCCAACTGATACAAAGCTGATGTATTCGTACTAGCAATGGCTGCATCAATGGTACCCTCAATTAAACCTTGCATAGCGGCCTTTTGCCCCCCGACTACCACCCGGGTAACATCCGACCAATCCAGATCACCAAATGCCAACACCCCTTCCATATTCATGTTCAAAGCAGGGGCCCCAATTACCCAGACGACCCGTTTCCCGGCCAAGTCCTTCACAGTCTTTACACCCGTGTCCATGGTAGCTGCCGCAACAACCGTATTGGTATTAGACCATGACATCATAATAAGTCGAAGTTTCTGGGGGCCCCAACGGCGTGTTCCAAAATCGTTGACACCTTCTTGAGCAAGGTAGCTACCTATCCCAGTCGCAGCAAAGTGAACCCTTTTTGCACGGAGTGGAGTAAGTCGAGATATATCATTTTTTGCTGGAATTACACGTAAACGGTAACCATCATCTGCTAGCGCGTTCCCGATAGCCACAGACACTGCATAGCCCGAGGAAGTAGTGCCATAAGCGGTCCATCCGAAGGTCCGCGGCAAACCCTCAGCCCTTGGACCAGGGCCAAAACACACCAGCAAAGCAAAGCTTAACGCCGTGCAGAAAGCACGGCTTAATACATTACTATTACACAAAAATTTATATCGAAATTTTAACATAGCTCTTGCACACCATACTAAGCGGGCGCCGAAACCTTAGCCCAGGGCGAAGGTATGAAGGCGGCACCTGTCACGGGCCCTCCACCAATTGCACCACTTACTAAGTTAGGACAAGCGTACAATGATGGGTACACGCCATGGTGCCCCCTCTCAACCGAATATTTCTTGCTTATCTCTTTCTCTATCTCTGGGGACAACCGGTTATCTAAGCTCAGAGTATCTCCTCCACTAACATCAATTCTGGGTTGCGCAGCGGCAGACCCCACATCCATGCCAAAATCCGTTAAAAACGACATCAATTGAAATACGGCCGGCATGATGCGTCTCCCACCCGAAGCCCCAAGGGCAGTCCGGATCCCATTGTGACTAAAAATTGTTGGGCACATATTGGATAAGGGCTTCCGTCCAGGCTGGATAGAATTTGGACGCCCTGGTCTCGGATCAAACCACATTATGCCATTGTTCATGAGGACCCCGCTATTGGGTAACATCACCTTTGATCCAAATAGAGACAATAAGGTCTGCGTCAAAGCAACAAAGTTACCTTCGCCATCGGCGACACTAATATGGGTAGTACATGATGGAGAGGTAGCTTCATTACTGTCTCCCATAGTATCAAATCTGTGCTGATAGGCCTCGCTGAGACTTTCTGCGTACGCCTGATAGGTCTCAGGATCAGGAGTTTCCCCCTTTGCCCGGTCACCCAGGCGTTGGAAAGTATCCAAAAGAGTAGGCCCTGCGGTCAGGCCTGGCGCAACACTAATAGCAACGTCTTTATATTTCCCTTCCAGGGCAGGGTGAACCTTTGCCTCATATTTTGCCAGGTCAACCTTGGATAGAACACTGCCGCCAGCCTTCAAGTCTGACACCAGTGAGTCTGCCAGCTTTCCTTCGTAGAAATCCCTAGGACCTGAATCTCGCAACCTTCGGTAAGTTTCCGCCAACTTCCCCAGAACTATCCCCGGCGGCGGCCTTCCCCACTCCCCGACTGGAGGAAAGCCATCTGGCAAATATACTTTCTGACTTTCTGGAAATTTTTTCAACTGCGCTGCAGCAGTTGAGATCATGAGAGTAGCATACCAATCCGAAATCATTCCCGTTTCAGCCATTTCAACGGCCGGGGTTATTAGATCTTCCCACGGAAGCGAACCGAATTTTGCGGCAGCCGTCGAGATGCCCGCAACATACCCGGGCACGGCAATAGATGGGTATCCGATTAAATTTCTATTTTCCAGAACCTCCGGCCAACCAAAAAGGTCGGCAGCATTACTGCCAGTGAGTGGATAGTCGTCGGGATTGAGATCACGCGGGGCGACCATACCAAAGTCTACTGCGTACGTTGTATTTTCGGACGCAAGGTAAACCATCATAAACCCGCCGCCGCCAAGCCCACTCATCCATGGCTCCACCGTCCCGATTGCGAGGCTAGTGGCAACCGCCGCATCCACAGCGTTACCTCCACGGCCAAGCACCTCTGCTCCGACATCTGAAGCCAAGTAATGATGGCTAGCCACCACTCCTTGTTCAGAGGACACGGTTTCCTTGGTTATATTCCAAGTTTCATGCTGACTACGTTCTACCATTTTACCCCAACACAACTGTATCCCTTCTCACAATGAAAAGGGATGACATTAACTATTCTTCAAAAGCCCCATCTCAGAAAGGTGCTTTTTAAGTAGCGCATCTTTCTCGGGTGATAAAGGCTGGCCTGGAGCTCTCGGAGCGCCACAATCTATCCCCGTTCGGTATTTTATGGCCGCCTTCAATACCGGATGGTAGCCACCTATTTTACCGTGCCAAATCAAATTACATACATCTATTGCTTTATCTTGAGCGGCTAGCGCTCTATCCATGTCCCCATCCCTAAATGCCTGCCATAATTCCACCCAATACTCGGGCGCTATTCCCGGAGGGCCATCTACAGTTCCTACGGCACCCATACTCAGTGCGGGCAAGGTCAGTGAGCTAAAGCCTATAAAACAGCTCAACCCCATTCGCACAAACTCACGAACATAGTGGAAACCAAAAGCTGAGTGCTTCAATCCCTCCATATTGGGAACCCTTTCCTGAAAAAGAGCCATCATATCTGGAGTTATCTCAACACCCGTAGAACTAGGAAGATTATATGCAAAAAAAGGTAAGCCAGCGCTCTCAGACACTGCCCGGTAATGTTCAGCTATGGCATCGGCCGGCTGTCCATAAAAAAATGGAGGCACACAACAAATTGCATCCACACCTACATTTGACGCGTGCTCAGCCATAGCCGCAGCCCGTTTGGTCGTCGGAGCACCGACGTGCATTATAATTTTTGCTCGACCAGCGACCTGCTCCGCGGAGATTTCTGCTATCCGACGATTCTCATCATCATCAAGTAGAACACTCTCACCACCCCCGCCGGCGATCCAAAATCCATCGACGCCAGAGTCAATGTTGAAATCTAGAAGTTGCCGCAACGCACCCTCATTAAGCTCTGATTCTGGTGTCATTGGTGTAGCCAATGCCACGTAAACTCCCTGGAAGACCCTTTCTTGACTCATTATCAATGCTCCTGTTGTCCCTAACAAGCTANTCAAATNTGCTTCACACTATATGGATTTCGCGCTTCGTTAAACCTTCTTACCTCAATCTTTTTCAGCAAAAGTGAGCAGCTTGCTGAAAACACATCATTCCGCCAATATACCTTCCGAAGCAAAACAAACTAGGTAATCTAATAATGGCACTAAGGCCCCACAAATGCGTCCTCCTATGGTGTATGCTAATTAGTCTCGCAGCACCTCTCTCATCTGCTAATGCCGACGAGGAAAAAAAAACAACCCTCAGCTCAGAGCTGGGGGATGTATTTCACAGAACTATGGAAAAATGGCAACTGAGCTATACCGTGCAACAATCAAGAAAAGCTGGTGTGGCTTGCATACCCTGGAGCAAAATTGGCCGTGATTTCCTAGCCAGTGGGATCTTTGAGGCNATTGGATTTTCGTATTCTATGGCAACAGACGAAGCTGCTATTCGCGTTGCCACCCAAGGCTGTCACGAAATGGCCAACCATTACAAAGTCGAGGGATGTATGTGCGAAGTTGTATTTCTCAACGATGATCCTGCTGTTATCACTCCAGAAGGGTTCTCCTTGTCTAAAAATAAGGAAGAGTGAGGATGACAAAAAGACCACATATGAAAACAGTAAGCATGGATTCGTTAGACAAGATATAGCACTCAGTTAATTTTAGTTGATATTTTAATGACGCAAGCACGTTCGGCCTTTTCCGACAATTACAAAGTGATAGGACTGGTAAGCACCGGCCATTTTGTAAGCCACTTTTATATGCTCTTAATCCCGCCACTCTTCCCTCTGCTTCGCACAGAATTTGGTGTTGGGTATACGGAACTTGGGTTAGCAATCGCAGCGTTCAGCTTGATTACGGGATTAACTCAAGCACCTATCGGGTTCTTGGTGGACCGAATAGGGGCAAGAAAGATATTAATTGCCGGGCTTGNCCTTGAATCGCTTGCATTTATTTGTATTGGNTTGTGGCCAAGCTATTGGATGCTTGTTGCTATGATGGCTCTAGCAGGGCTAGCAAATGCGGTCTACCACCCGGCTGACTACGCCATATTAAACGCTTCGGTGGCTCACCAGCGAATGGGCAAGGCATTTTCAATACACACTGCCTCCGGAATGCTAGGAAATGCNGTNGCCCCTGGCACTATGGTCCTTCTNATTTATATTGCGGATTGGAAAAGTGGTCTAATTGCGTGCGGTCTCTTTGGCTTAGCGATTACCCTATGCATTGCGATTAACTCCTCTGTTCTCAAAGACCCAACATCTGACCCAGAGAAAAATACGCCGCGCTCCACCCAAGACGGACTCAAACTACTATTCAGTTTGCCTGTATTGCTAGGAGCTCTGTTTTTCCTTGGAATAGCTATAATGGGTTATGGCGTCAGCACTTTTGGCGTATCGACCCTAACCGTGATCCATGGAATTACCGTTGCCGATGCAGCAGCCATTTTATCGGCATACCTTTTTGCTTCTCCCATAGGTGTCCTGTGCGGGGGATGGATCGCGGACCGAATACAGAATCATCACGTGTTTGCTGCCAGTTGTTTCGTCTTACTCTCAGTTGTTTTCTTCTGCTTAGCGGGGATAGACCTTAATCTCTGGGTCATCGCTGTGCTGCTCGTTTGTGCCGGCTTTTTCTCGGGAACAGTATCTCCCTCCAGAGACATGCTAATACGATCCCTAGCACCACCCACCGAAATGGGGAAGGTTTTTGGATTTGTTTCTACAGGATTTAACGTTGCAGGCGTTCTTGCCCCGCCCTTATTTGGCTATATTCTAGATCACTATTCAGCAAATTCTGTTTTCTGGTGCGTCGGCGCAGTTAGTTTGTTGACAGTCTTTACTGTTTTAACAACTGGCAAAAACCGTCCCCAGACTAACGACCCAAGGACAAAGAAATTATAATTTCGCCCCGATGTTTTAAGGAAGGGCTCATTTCCCGGTAGTTGTCGAAATTCTCCTGGCAAAACTAACCTCGTTACCATCGGGATCAAGTATATGAAAATACCGCTCCCCCCAAATTGCGTTCCTCGGCGAAAAAGAAGGCTCCAAATCAGCCCGCACCGCGCGCGCATAAATATCGTCCACATCACCAACGTAGAATATAATTCGGCCCCAAGAAGCCTGACCTTCAGATTTCGTCGGGCCTCCCGGCTCTACACTAAGATTTAAGTACTGGGCCCCAACGCGAAATGTTGAAAAAGTAGACTCCTCATCACCTCGTGCGAGCNAAAATCCGAGGGCAGAATAAAATTTTACGGATTCCCGCATTTTACGTGTAACGAATGTGACCGCGCTGATAGCCTCTATTTCTATTTTACTCTCTGCCTTGGACACACTGACTTACGAAAAAAGATGACATGAAACTTGATGACCAACTGAATCAACNACTACTTCNGGCGCCTTCACACTNCACTCTGGCCGGGCCACCGGACATCTAGGNTGAAAGGGGCAACCCTTCGGGGGATTCAGCGGNCTAGGAACTTCNCCTTCCAGCAACACCACTTCACGTTGTGCCTCTGCATCCGGTGANGGGGTGGGCACCGCCGANAACANAGCCTNTGTATATGGATGCTTGGGGTNTTTATACAATTCCGTGTGNCTCGCTATCTCTACTACTNTTCCCAAGTACATCACCATTACCCGATCACTTATGTGCTGGACCACAGAAAGATCGTGGGCGATGAATATATAGGTAAGACCAAGTTTTTTCTGGAGCGATTCAAGTAGATTGATGATTTGCGCCTGGATTGANACATCTAGCGCCGAAACGGGTTCATCACAAATTATAAGCTTTGGATTGAGTGCAAGTGCCCTGGCAATGCCTATTCGTTGACGTTGTCCCCCAGAGAACTCGTGCGGATAACGCTCCCCCATTCGACCGTCCAATCCCACTATATCGAGTAACTCCTCAATGCGAACTCGGAACTTAGCCTTGTCCTTGGCTTCGTCGTGAGCAATAAGAGGTTCGCCAATAATATCCCTTACCCGCATGCGCGGATCCAATGCACCAAATGGATCCTGATAGACCATTTGCATTTTCTTTCTTATTGGGCGCATCTGACCCCGAGTTAAATTAGTAATATCTTTGCCATCAAAAANTATTCGCCCACCTGCAATGCCTAGCATTCTCAGGATGGCCAGGCCGGTGGTTGTTTTCCCACAACCACTTTCACCAACCACACCCAGGGTCTCTCCAGAGATCAAGTTAAAACTAACGCCATCCACCGCTTTGACTGTCCCTGCTGTACCAGACCCCAACACCCCTGACGAAATAGGAAATTCTACCCTTAAATTTTCGACAGATAACAATGGATTAGCTAACATCTTTAACATTCACCCAACACGCAAACGCATGTTTATCTGAGATTAGAGAAAGTTCTGGCTGCTCCGATCTACACTGCTCCGTAGAGTATGGGCATCGCGGCTCGAACGAACACCCTGGCGGCATATTACTAAGATCGGGAGGCTGCCCTTCTATTGGCTCGAGAGGCGCTTTTTCACCATTATTTAACTTTGGCACGGAGTTCATTAAGCCGAGGGTATAGGGATGACGAGGGTCGTTATAAATATCTCGAGCTGTGCCCGTCTCTATTATCTTTCCAGCATACATTACGTTCACTCTGTCTGCATATCTCGCCACCACTCCGAGATCATGGGTAATAAGAANCAGGGCAGCCTGGCTTTCTCTCGTTAATTCCTTAAGCAAGTCTAGAACCTGCGCCTGCACGGTTACGTCCAAAGCTGTTGTCGGCTCGTCTGCTATGATGAGCTCGGGCTCACACGCCAACCCCATAGCAATCATGGCGCGCTGCCGCATGCCACCTGAAAATTCATGCGGGAATGAAGAGACNCGCCGTTCCGGATCAGGTATTCGCACTTTTTGAAGGAGATCCACACACTTTTCCCGTACTACCTTGGNCAAGGATTTTCTATGAATCTCTATAGGTTCGCCAACTTGCCGCCCTATGGTAAGAGATGGATTTAGAGATGTCATTGGCTCCTGAAAAATCATGGCGATTCTATCGCCCCTAATTTTCCTTGCTTCAGGTTCTGATAACTCGAGGAGATCNGTTCCGGNAAACCNGATTTGACCAGAAACTATTTCTCCCGGTGGATTTGGTATCAATCTTAAAACNGAGAGTGCCGTTACACTTTTTCCCGAACCACTCTCACCAACTATTGCAACGGTCTCTCCTGCCTCTACCGTGAAAGATACACCGTCAACCGCTTTGACTATTCCTCCGTCAGACCGAAAATAGGTCTTCAACTCCCTTACTTCGAGAAGAGGAGGCGCCTCGCTACTGTAATTCATGAGAAGTATCCCTTGGCATCATCAGCACCCAAGTTCTTTTTTCAGTCTTTGATCTATNCGCATCCGAGCATATATTGGCGCTGACCTAAAAAACCACATAAACAACNCCCTTCCCTAGGTCTACATGTCCAGTTTCTGCTTAAGCCCCGAACCGCGCATTCGGGGGTCCAACAGGTCGCGTAAGGCATCACCAAACATGTTAATATTGTACACCACAAACGTGATCGCCAGGCCAGGCATTATGGCAAGCCACGGAGCCTGAAACATATAACTACGGCCCTCAAAACTCAGCATGCCCCCCCAACTCGGAGCGGGTGGCGGAACTCCCAATCCTAAAAAACTCAATCCGGCCTCAACTAGAATCACTGCTGCTAAACGCGTGGTGAACAGAACAATGACAGGAGCCATGATGTTNGGCAAAATATGTCTCAATAAAATCCTGATGGTTGACACACCAACAGACTCCGCCGCATGCACGTAGTCATTTTCTTTAACGGTTAATACCGCACTACGCACAATTCGAGAACCCGCAATGCCATAAAGCAGGCTCAGGACAAGAATTACCTGCCAAATGCCTGGACCGAATACAGAAACCGCCACAATAACGACAACCAAATCGGGAAAGCTCATCCAAGCATCCACCATTCGTTGTACTAACATATCAAACTTTCCACGAAAATAACCTGTCGTAATTCCGATAACACAGGAGATAATTATTGAGAAAAACGCAGCTGAAAACCCGATAATTAAGGACGTACGAGCGCCATGAACAATTCTACTGAAAACATCTCGTCCAATCTGATCGGTCCCCAGCAAATACTCCATGGAAGGTGGTTCCAACCTATCGATAGGGTTCATTTCATTATAACCAAAAGGAGCAATGAAATCCGCAAATGCGCCGGTTACCAAAAAGACCAAACACATTACTGCCCCAAAAGCACCAAGAGGCTTTTCCCTAAAAAGTCTTCTGGTAAAATCTGCCAAGCGCCCCCACTGCCCTATCCTCACCTTCGGGGCANTCACCCCAGCCTGCCCTGAGATATCCGCCATCTATTCTTGATCCCTAACCTTGGGGTCAAGCAAGCCATAGCTTAGATCCACAATTAGATTAACCGAAATGACAAATATACCGACCATAAGAAAAATACCCGTAATGACTGGGTAATCTCGATCTTGTACAGCTAGAAGCAGAAGTTGCCCTATACCCGGAATATCAAAAATTCNTTCCAGAATNACAGTGCCNCCAATTATGTAAGGAACAAATAATCCAATTAAAGTNATNACGGGNATCANAGCGTTTCGAATGGCGTGCCGCATTACCACCAGAGTTTCACTCAAACCCTTTGCCCGNGCNGTTCTTATATAGTCTTGCCTCAATACCTCNAGCATCATGGTNCGCGTCATTCTCATTGTAACCGCAGCCAAAGACGCCCCCANGATTGCCGCCGGGGTTACAAAAACGGAGAGATACCNGAATGGATCATCAAAAAACGGAANAAGGCGTGAGGGTGGAGACCAACCCCACCAAATAGCCGGAAGGATAACNATCATTGTTCCNAGCCAGAAACTAGGTATGGCAAGCCCCAATATNGCAAAGCTTCGNCCAACATGGTCACCAATAGTATCCTGCTTCATTGCTGAATAAACCCCGATGGGGATAGAGATCGCTAGGGCAAACACCACTGCGAGAATGCCCATGGTCATAGTTACCGGGACACGCTCTGCAATGTCTGGGCCAACCGGAGTCTCACGAATTAAAGATGTCCCAAGATCGCGGTACACCACTATATCGCGGACCCAGTAGAAATATTGGATATGCATGGGCTTATCCAAGCCCAAATCCGCCTCAATCTCTTTCCTGAGTTGCTCGCTATCCTCCATGAAAGGACTGCTTTTTATTATGAGGTCAACGGCATCCCCAGGAAGAATCCTAATAACCATGAACACGATAATACTAGCAAAGAATAGCGTTGGTATGACTGCCAACAATCTTCGCAAAACATAGCGCTGCATAGTCCCCCCCCAAAAAACGTTCCCCAAAAGCTACTCAGAAAAGAACGGGGAAACCGATAGTACCAGAATTTCTATATTTTTCATTGAATCTTTAAAAATATATTAAGGCCGTAATTGGTCACTTGAACTTTTCATCTGGCCGTAGCTTTGAAAGCAACTTGATTGCTTAAATCTGATTTTTATGCAAAACAAGCGCCCACTGGGGCTGACAGAGCAAATCAATCAGCCGTTTCGAGGTACCAAGAATTCTATGCAACAAAACACCGCAGCAGACAGAAACAAGTTGCCAATACGTGAGGTTTTGGCACTAGCTCTTCCGAAAACGGGTTCCGTTCTGGAGATTGCCAGCGGAAGCGGCGTTCACGTTGTTTGCTTCGCCGAGAGCTTNCCAGACTTAGTCTGGCANCCCAGCGATCCCGATTTGTCGGCAAGAACATCTATTATTGCCAACACTGAACAATCAGGCTTAAGCAATATTTTGGAGCCACTCAATCTCAACGTTCAAGAAGATGGTTGGCCAAGCNGANATTTCAATGCACTTATTTGTATTAACATGGTGCATATATCTCCGTGGCAGGCGACTGAGGCTCTCTTTTCCCGCGCCAAGGCNATATTGACACCAGAGAGCCCCATCTTTCTGTATGGACCCTACNCCCGCCCCAATGTTCCGACAGCAGCATCAAATGTCACCTTTGACAAGTCTCTGAAGGAACGAAACCCGCTTTGGGGTCTAAGGAGTCTTGAGGATGTCTCAAACTTGGCAAAGGCCAGTGGCTTTTGGCTAGAAAAAGTTATTGAGATGCCAGCTAATAATTTAAGCATACTGTTCCGACTTTTCTAGGGCGTTCAAGTAGCCATCTCGGCTAATTGATGTTATAGGCTTTAGGAGCGATTGATTGCCGAGCAATAAGGAATATGGGTTTCGAAACAACACACATTGGGAGCACACCATGGCACAAGCACAGGCAAGGCATATTCTTGTGGAAGACGAAGCACTCTGCAATGAACTGAAGACTAAAATTATTGGAGGTGAAGACTTTGCAGAGGTAGCCCGAGAACATTCTACCTGCCCTTCGGCACGAAGCGGAGGAGATCTTGGATCCTTNGGACCAGGCCAAATGGTCCCCGAATTTGACACGGTTGTATTCAGTGCAGAGCTTAATGAAGTACAAGGTCCAGTGAAAACACAGTTCGGCTACCACTTAATTGAGGTCACCAGTCGAAGTGACTAAACTGATAATTAATTGCAGTTAATGGCCCCCTCAGGGCAAAGCCAGATGACACAGAATGATTGAAGAAACCTATGCCGTCCAAACAGCCGATGGGGCTATGGAAACGTTCTTAGTTTGGCCCGAACGCGAGCGGCCTACCCCAGCTGTATTTCTCCTAATGGATGCCCCTGGAGTTCGAGAAGAGCTCAAGGATATGGCACGCCGTCTTGCCACCAATGGTTATTTCGTCGCGTTGCCTAATCTCTACTACAGGGCAGGAGACAACCCTATTTTCGGACCAACGGTGCTGAATGAAGGCAGCCCCGAATGGAAAAGAATGCGCGCCATCCGAACTAAGATGACTATCCCCCCTGTTATGAATGATCTGAACGCGCTGTTTGATTTCGTAAAAAGCAGAGAAGAGGTCTGTGATAGTCCAATGGGATGTCACGGATATTGCATGAGCGGGCCTTATGCTCTGGCGGCGGCAGCTCGATTTCCCGATCAAATTGGTGCAGCCGCTTCTTTCTANGGAACATGGCTTGTTAATGATGCAGAGGAAAGTCCGCATAGAACTTTTGATAAAACAAACGCAGAAGTATACATCGCGTGTGCCGAACATGACGATTTGGCCCCACTGCCAATGGTCGAGGAACTTCGATCGCTTTTTGAGCAATCCCAAGCGCCCGGCGAAATAGAAATGTACACAAATGTTCACCATGGTTTCGCATTTCCAGAACGCTGGTGCTACGATAAGGCTGCTGCTGAACGCCACTGGGAACGTCTTCTTAACCTATATAAACGCAAACTCTAAGGCTACAACTTACCACTCTTGCGGCCGCAACCAATCTGCACTGATCAGAAGTCCCATTAATAAGGCCCGCCGAATGTTATCAAAACACCCACGGCCACCCGGCGCTCTTACTAAATATATTTTTGTGCAAAAAAAAACCATAAGNTCACTTCATCGGGCTTGAAAAGCGACCAAATATTTTTCTAATCTATGGACAGATGTGGTCCTCCACTGGAGGTAATAGGGAATGCGGTAACGCCNTCATTACGGCAAATGCCGCAGCTGCTCCCGCAACTGTGTGCTGTTTGTGCGCGTTTAGGGTACGCCACTGGTTTCGACTGGGAAGGCAAAATTCGCATGAAAAACAGCAAGCCAGGAGACCTGCCACAGTAAAGTCACCCTCTAGGGGAGCGAGGAGATCCCTTGGGACGGAATCCGTTTGCGGTGGCGCGACGTTGGGTTGGCAGATCGCCGCCGCAAGGCTCTCCAGGATGGCTGGAGCACTGGATATCTTTGTGACTGGACCACACTGNTTATCTTGTAAGAGCCTTATTTTGCGGAACGTTNCTGCGGACCTTGTTTTTGTGTGATTTGCAAAGTCTGGCAAGGATTCGATATGAACAAACAATTTATTACCTTTCCCGCCTGGATGGCCCTTACCTACTTCATCCTCCTTAGNACATATTCTGCTTCTTCTGATTCCCAAGTAACCGATGAATTAGTTGTTTCCTCAACGAGATTGACCCAGAGCCAAGGTGCGGCCTCCGTTACAATTATTACATCCGAAGAGATAGTAAACTCACCGTCGGAAGACCTTCCGCAATTGCTTGGCCTTCAAGTAGGCATTCATAGTCGTGACCTCTTCTCAGGCACAAATGGCACAGAAGCCACAGTAGACATGCGCGGCTTTGGAGCCGTAGGAACACAAAACACGCTTATTCTTTTAGATGGTCGACGCCTAAATGATGTAGNCCTAGCAGCCGTGGACTTTTCCAACCTGCCACTCAACAATATTGCGTACATAGAAATTATCCGTGGTCACGCTGGATCTGTACTATATGGTGACGGAGCGGTTGGGGGCGTCATTAATATTGTCACAAAATCACCGACTTCTTATCAAGATGCCGCTGAGACCGGTTACTCTTTTTCCCACCCCGGGCAAACTCACACAGTGAAGATGTCGGCCAAACAGTCAGCAGGCCGGTACTCCGTTAGTGCAGCAACAAATTTCATTCATGGGGAGGCCTTCCGAGATAACAATGATCTCATACAAAAAAATTTGGTGACTCAGTTACGTTATACTGGAGATGCAAACGAGATATTCCTAAAACTAGGAACTGACTTTCAGTCGGTTGGCTTACCGGGAGCCCGCCAAATTAACCGGGCTGCGGGAACAAACCAATTTACCGACTCTCCTGAAGAAGCGGCATCGCTGATTGACAAAGCTCTGCAACGCGGGTTACGAGTGGATATAGGAGTGACCGGCCAACTCCCGAACGATAACACGTTTGTTATAGACGCTGGATTTCGATCCAAAGATCAAGATTCACGGGTTTTCAGCATAGTCGACACGGTTCTGACGACGGTATCAGTTACACCCAGAGCTGACATTTTCTGGGGATACAACGGGCGCCTCAATGCAACTAAAATAGGCCTAGATTTATATCACTCAAATTATGACTCGGACCGGAAACAAAACCCCGGAGACCCATATTTTCATCGTTANNATGCCTATCAAAGCGCTATGGGCATTTATGCGCAAAATGAAGTAACTCTATTAGATAACCTGACCCTAACCGCTGGGCTTCGGCTGAGTTGGACTGGATTTACAGCCGGCGATGAAATCGATAACGATGCACCGGGGGGCGGATTCGAGACTGACCATGACTCCACTAGGCGGACCGAACGAAATTATGTCTATAACCTTGGTCTTGGCTACCAGATGTCGGAAAAAATCTCAGGTTTTGCTCGAACAAGCAGAGCAATCAGATTGCCAACGATTGATGAGCGCATAGGCAGTTCTGATACCAATACCTTTAAGCTCAATACCCAGACCTCTAACGACCTTGAACTGGGGCTGTCCTACACAACTCCAAGGTCTCATGCTGCACTGAGTGGCTTTCTTATGAAGTTAACCAACGAGCTGCGGTTTGATCCCACCCTGGGTGGCGGTTTCGGTCTAAACGAGAACACCGATCCGACTAAACGTGTTGGAGCCGAACTAAACACCTCATATGCGTTGTCTCCATCCGTTACTCTCTCAGCCTACTCGAGCATCGTAAGGGCAACTTACCGCCAAGGTATTTTCTCCGGCAATATTGTTCCTTTGGTCCCGCAGTGGCAGCTTGGCGGCGCNGCAACTTGGAACATAGTTCCCTCCCTCCTTAACGCGAAGTTGAATGCNCACTATGTTGATCAAGCCAGACTAGATAACGATGAAAGTAATGAAGGAGAGCAAATTCCTGCTTATTACCTTTTTGATTTTGGTTTGTATGGGAATATTGGCCCATCTATTTATGGNGCTTCAAAGTGGTCCGTAGAAATCTCCAACGTTTTGGACCATAAATACTACAACTATGGAGTGCGNAGCACTACAAACACTCGAGTTGCCAACGTATACCCGTTGTCAGGGCGTGTCGCACGGGTTGGTCTCACTTGGCAATTTTAATTGCTTCTGGCCCACCCTCAATGAATAATATTTTCATTTCAATCACTTCAGTCTGTCAAAGCGCAGAAATTATCGTACACGAAAATGTACTGGGTCAAGATGAAATTAGGCTATAGCATACTTGCTGCTGCTCTGGGTTTCTCAACCCTTCTGCATGTTATGGCCATTATTTTGTTTTCNGATGCCACCCCCACCAAGGATGTCCAGAGTTATCAAACCGACATAGTCCTGACCCTTCTTACCGACAAGACATCCGAAAGCCATACCCAAGAAATTGCGGTGATANGCCACTCCCTACCCCCGATGCCTCCTATTAGGCATCCAGGGAATCCGGTTACCACGCCCACGGCAGTGGCCCAACAGAGAATACANGTACCCAATAGCCTCACCCATTTAGACCAAATAACGCCAACTGGCGACGAAAAGGAACTTGGGCCGCGGGAGACTATTGACACAACAAGCTGGAAAAAAATCCAGCCAACGGCACTTCCTAAACCAGCACAGGCGACCANCGCGCTGAGCCTAAGGGAGACAGAGGGCCCCACTGACAATCTACCAAGGAACCCTNCCGAATTGAGGTCAACATCAAGATTTAGAGCGGTTCTTCATAGTGAATCCTTGCCACCCGCGCCTATCCCATCCCACCCTTTACAACATAATCATGTAGNTAATGGGAAGCCCCTCGCACACTTAGCCCTGCCAAATTCAGTTTCTGGGGAAACGCTGCTAAGAATCCTTGATCGACACGAAAATACGGCCAAATACCAATCAACAGAGCTACTTAACGTACCTCCCTCTTACCCCAGAAGAGCGCGCCGNGAGGGGCTCGAAGGACGGGTGGTATTATCAGTTTTGGTAACCAACACCGGATCNGTGAAGAATATCTCCGTATCTGANACAAGCGGAGTATCACTATTAGACGAAGCAGCCGTTGCCGCTGTAACCGAGTGGAGCTTTGTTCCGGCAAAAATAAGAGATACCACAGTGGAAAGCACGAAGCTTATCCCAATTCGTTTTCAACTAGAGGACTAGGCACTACCTCCCGTGATATCCTAAACTAAGTCCTCAAAGTCGATGTATCCCTTCATTAAATAGTAGAGTATTGCAATATATTCATACAAAAGCGCCCGCGATGACCCCAGGCCTGAAGACGTTGGAAACCAGTCCCCAAACAGCCGAACTCTAGTAGCGACGGTGTTTCGTGCCGTTGTTACAAACACCTCCAACCCTTGGGCNCGCAGCGAAGCAGCCATGCGTTTTGCATGTGCTGCGGATGTGACGACTAATACTCGTTGTCCACCCCACTCACTNATTATCCTCGAAGCTGCTATTGCAGTATCCCACGTGTTTTCAGCCCCATGCTCCAAGATCAAAGATGGACCCCCTAAGCCCAATTGTTCGGCAACAACTTCGGCTTCGCTAACCGGTTCTCCGCCAGGAGTGCCGCCAGANAGGATAAGTGGAACGCCTTGCTCCCGGCTCAATTGGCTCCCACTAACCGCCCGAGCTATTCCCGTATTATTGGACCACCACCTACCGCTNGGATCCCTATATATCCCGGCCGTTGGCACCAAGATTGCATCAGGCGTGGTTTCGCCAACGAGGCGGGGTTCCATATTGAGCGGCTGNACCAGCAAGGCTGGGGTTACTGGTAAACTTAATATCACCAAAAGTACTGTCGCACCGCATATTAACGAAAAACTTAACCTTCTATAACGCCAGACAACCAGCCCTACTAATAAGGTGAAAAGTAGGGGCACTGGGACAAAAATCAGAGCTTCCAGTACATCACGCATCGAATATTGGCTCCACAACCCTTAACACCCACACTCTGACCACTTTTATCCACCTAAAGTTTGTTTGTCCCGCTTTTTCTGGAACAAGGTCTCTNTTGGGAATCCACANCAATTGTCTTCGAAAAAATATTGAAGTGATCCAATTATCGGTTAAGAGCATATATTAATGCATCAGGAATTTTATTTGTACTTATGAACATGGGGTAATAGAATGCGGCCCGCTACAATCAGCCAGCCGACAAGGACTAGCTTAGAATGGAGAGACGGGCTTCGTATAAGCCCAGATGAAAAGTTGGAAGCATTTCACTAGAGAGTAGGATACACATGTTTGGGTTTGATCATTTAGGTAAGTACGCGCATGGTTATTTGAGCTATGGTAACTTGTCCCACCGATACCTGTTTAGGTGGCGTTTTTATAACCCTCTCTTCCTGACGATAGCGCTTGGACTAATTATCGGGCCTGCCCACTCGGATGAGGAATTACTNACGGACGAATTGCTAACGGATGAGATCCTTGCGNCCGAGGANNTGGATAGCGATTTGCTAATTGACGACNGCGATGACCTNTTNCTGGAAGATCAAGATTTAACTCTAGAGGANAACTTGCCTGAATCCNCAANCGANCAGGAAGATATTGCAGCAGAAGCAGCTCGGCAACACGAGGCCTTGTTTGCTGAAACCCGGTTCCCGTCCGCTGCAACCTGCGGCACATGTCATCCCAAACACTATTCTGAGTGGTCTATTTCGCAACACTCGTATTCACAGCTAAGCCCAGTCTATCTCTCCCTAAGTAATAAGATTAACCAACTTGCCAATGGCTCAAATGGTGANTTTTGCCTCCGTTGCCACAACCAAGTGGGNGCCAACCTNGGAGAAGATCAATTTGCATCGAACCTCGAGCGACACCCTACTTCTCGTGAAGGCATCACCTGCGTGGTCTGCCATCGCATAGACAGGAGCTATAANAAAGCAAGCGGCCGCCTGGCCCTAGTGGAGGGTGGCGTAACCGAAGCCGTATATGGGCCAGACGGGAATCGGGAATTGGCTAGAGTTCTTGATAACACTCATGAATATCGGGTTGTCACCGACCCAGAGGAGTCGGGACGAAAGATCCATAAAGAAGCAAAACAATTTACTAGTATTTCTGACCCAATGTTCTGTGGGACCTGCCACGATGTAACCCTTTTTAATGGCTTTAGACTTGAGGAAGCCTTCAGCGAGTATAGAACCTCGCCGGCAGCGGCTAGAGGCGAGACCTGCCAAGACTGTCACATGGGGAAGNTCCAGGGTATAGCCTCGGGCTACGAGCATGGTCCTGCTGCAGTGGTAGGAGGAGTTGAAACCGAGTCCAGGAAAATCACAAACCACACCTTTGCAGGTCCTGACTATTCTATCATTCATCCTGGACTATTTCCCCACAATATAGAAGCCCAACGAATGGCCACTATGAAGGAATGGCTGGAATTTGATGTCGAAGCTGGCTGGGGTACTGACGATTTTGAAGATTTAGTTGAAGATGACAGCTCTTTCCCAGAACGTTGGCAATCTATCGATGATCGATATGATGCCAGAGAAATAATTGACCATCAGTTGGAACGGCTTGAACTAGCTGCAGAAAAGCGACTTGAAGTATTGCGGAATGGATATGTTCTGGGGGAAGTTTTAACAGATCAGGCCGATAACAATGGTATCGTTTTTCGAGCTCAGTTGAAGAGCGGAACAGATGGGCACAATGTACCAACCGGCTTCACTGGAGAACGTTTGGTTTGGCTTGAGGTGACCGTCACAGATGCAGATGGGGAAGTTGTTTTCGTGTCCGGGGACCGGGATCCAAATGGTGATCTGCGTGACGGCCATTCATCTTATGTACACGCGGGAGAGGTCGAGCTCGATCCACACCTCCTTAGTCTACAATCTCTGTTCGTTACTCAGAATGGAAGGGGAGGTGAGATCGANCACGTCATTCCAATTCCCTATCCNGTCACTGCCCTGCCTCGCGTTTTGCCGTCCCCGCTCTCTCTCGTATTTACCGGGGAACCATTGACTGAACGAAATCACAAGAAAGGTATTGAGCCTCTGGGTGAGCGTTGGGGGAGATATGTTGTAGAGGCAAATGCTCTGACTGGAAAAGGGCCATACAAAGCAGTTATCAAAGTAATTCAGCAGCCTGCACCCGTTAACCTGTTAATCGCTATGCAGGATGTTGGTTTTGATTATGGGTTAACTCCGAGAGAGGCTGGTGACGCCCTCATAGCTGGCGCGCAAGTGCTATGGGAACATGAATTAATTTTTGATGTTCACACGAACTCCTCAAAGGACTCACTAGATAGCGCGGAAGCCGGCAACAACGTGGACGGATAAACGGTTTCACGCCGGCCTTGAACATGGAGCCCTTCACAGAGTATTAAGTACTCATTCGGCATTTGGTGCGGGCATAAGCTCAGTGTTGCTTGTTGATATTAGGGAGTTTTTAAGAGAGGGTCACGATGTCCGGTTGGACCAAATTCACCATTTTGTTATGTGCAGTTTATCTTGGAACAACTGACNTAGCTNTCGCTAAGTCAATGGAANATAANNCTTGGTATGACTGGCTCTGGCCGCTTGGCCAACGCTATGGCGTCCAAACCCTAAAAGATGAATATATTCCCTTCCAGGGAGCCGGCCAAATCCCCGATCGACCTCGCCTCCATATAGAGCTTGGAGATGGCTTCTTAGACACCGGTAAGCTTAGTTCTGGCTTTAAGGTNCCGATACTAGGAGCGGTCTGGCAACCGAGGTTATGGAATTATGTTTTTAATCGGTCGGTAATACAGTCCTTTGACGATGGAGCAGAAGGCCGGGACCGCGACACGGAAATCTCTAACAGGCTGGATTACTATGCGAATCTACAGTTAACAGGAACGGAAAAAATTCTTCTGGGGCTGCGACCGACCGATAATAATTCACCAGGACGATTTACAAGGTACACCTTTGATGGTTCCGACAAAGATTTCAAAAATGAACTTAATCTAGATATTGAAACCTTATTTTTTGAGGGNGATATTGGCAGTCTAGCGCCAAACCTCGATAAAGCTGGAATAACTCCGATAGATTTTGGGTTTAGCTTGGGCCGCCAACCAATTACCTTCCAAGAGGGAATTATAATAAATGACACTGTGGATGCTATAGGACTAGTCCGAAACAACCTGAATTTCCCGGGGACCTCCAACCTTCGCATGTCTGGCATGTGGGCCTGGGATAGGCTCGACCGNAATGATCGGGTTCGTGGTTCAAANGCTAACATGTATGCTTTGTTTACGGCTNTCGATGCTCCAGTCAGCACGTTTAATATTGATACTATTTACGTGGATGATAATGCCTCGGATAGATCGGGCGACGCTGCCTATCTGGGCCTAGCCGCCATTCAAAGAATCCGATCTCTGGGTGGAATGAGCACCGCATTTCGTATTAACAGCTCCCTAGCCTTAGACTCCGAAATACCTGGAAATACTGTTGGCAACGGAACATTTATTACCGGTGAGTTTTCAGTGACGCCGCATGGCTCAAAAGACATTGCCTATTTTAACCCGTATATCGCTATTGGTAACTTCACCCAGGCTGGCCGTGAAGCAATTGTCGGAGGACCTCTAGCAAATGTAGGTGTGCTATTTGCTTCCCCAAACCTCAGCACCCATGGCGCCGAGATTAGCCCATTTGTGGATGATGATGTTGGATTTGCACTGGGCTATCAAGCCTTCTGGAACCATCGACGCACCAATTTAGTACTCGAATTAGCAACGAAGAAAGATTTTGGAGGATCAGGTAATGATTCGGTAGCTATTGGCTACCAACTNCAACAAGCCGTGGGCCAGTATTTTCAAATTCAAATCGAGTCTTTTTACACTTTTAACAACCTCATTTCTGATGGGGCGGGAGCTCGGTTTGAGGTCTTGACAGTATACTAAGGGCAATGAACAGTTAACATCATATGAATGCAATTGGCGCACGCCAAACACTCCTGTTTACCAATCGCTCAATTCAAATATGATCCACTCTGTCGAATCAGCATAGGCGCCCAGAATGCTAAGAGATTTTAATACCGCATCAGTGATGTATGACTTAGGCATAGTTCTTGTTGCTCTCATTGCCCTACAGGCACTGCTATTTTTTTATAGCTCACTGCGTTCGGTTTTATATGCACGGGCTCAGCAAAAACTTAACCTGCAAGCCTTGCGGACAAGAGTTTTAGCAGAAGTTAAACAAGAGCAACTCACGCAGGAAGCGGCGGCCACCACTTGGTCAGGGTTCAGGAAATTTAGAGTTCGTCGCATCAGTGATGAGGCGAGGGACATTAAATCCTTTTATCTGGTTCCCCATGACGGCAAGCCTTTTCCTCGATTCCAGCCAGGCCAATACCTAACATTCAGCCTAAAACGAAGGGAGATCGAAAAACCACTCATACGATGCTATTCCTTATCTGACTCGCCCTTTCAAAACGACCACTACCGCATAAGCATCAAGCGGCTCGACCCCCCCCCTGATACTGCAAACATTGAACCAGGATTATCCTCTAATTTTTTTCACCGGGAAGTAGCGGAAGATGACATTGTCGATGTAAAGGCGCCCTCCGGCAACTTTACTCTCGATTTATCCAGAAACAAACCCGTGGTTTTAATAGGTGGAGGCATTGGCGTTACACCTATGTTAAGTATGCTGGAAGGGATATGTGAAACTGACTCCGGTCGGGANTGCTGGTTATTTTACGGAATAAGANCTAGCGATGAATACATAATGCGAGACCGAATAAAAGGGTTAGCCGCTCAAAATAAAAACGTTCATGCTGAAATATGCATCAGCCAGCCTAGCAGGGAAGACGTGGAAGGACGAGATTACAATTATAAAGGAAGAGTGACTCTAGAACTCCTCAAATCAAAGCTCACCTCAAACAATTATGAATTTTATATTTGTGGCCCAGGGGCAATGATGGAAGCCCTTACGTCTGGCCTCAAGGAGTGGGGTGTTCCGGATACCGATATTAATTTCGAGTCCTTCGGCCCAGCCAGCATAAAAAAAACTTCTGAAACCTCACGACAAAGTAAAGCTCTGTCTTCTCAAAAAAGGCTTGAGATCGAATTTTCTAAGTCGTCGAAAACCATTGAATGGGATGGATCTTGTAGCTCTATTTTGGAGCTGGCAGAAACCCATAACATTACTATAGAATCAGGATGCCGGGCTGGAAGCTGTGGAACTTGCTTAACTGCGTTGAAACAAGGAGAAGTAGAGTATATTGAAGAACCNGGAACNTTGCCGGAAAGCAGCTCTTGNCTGACCTGCATCNCTATACCAAAAACAAAGTTAATACTGGATGCCTAGTCCTNTNAGCCAACCNATAANTNAAGGACGCGANACTTTTACGGAGATTGGAAATAATGCCACTGAANAACAAGTTANACCGAGCAGTNAATCNTTTAANGCCNCTCCTTNTTATTTTANCAATAACTGGNTATATGCANNCNGCCTTCGCGACCGAATTAAAAATTAATCCAGANGAAGTCCGCGGACCNGACGCCTGCGGTGAATGCCATAAAAAGTCAGTNGAAATCTGGAAGGCAACGCCCCACGCGACTACATTTCAGAACTTNCCAAGAAGTGAAAAGGCCAAAGAGATTGCCAAAGCAATGGGCATTCGAAGAATTAAGAATGAGAGTGACTGCCTTAGTTGTCACTTCACCTCGGCTGACGTTGACGGGAAGATCAAGCCTATAGCCGGCATTACCTGTGAGTCCTGCCATGGGGCGGGCAAAAACTGGATTGATGTGCATAGTGATTTTGGCGGCAAAGGAATTACAGCCGAAAACGAAGATCCAGACCATCGCAAGACACGCTATGAAACTTCCGTAGCAGCTGGTTTTATTCGACCAGCANACCTCTATAAGGTTGCAGAAAATTGCTACCAATGCCACACCGTCCCGAACGAAAAATTAGTTAATGTGGGCGGGCACCCTGCTGGCAGTAAGTTTGAACTAGTAGCCTGGAGCCAAGGCAACATACGGCACAACATCTGGCACACAAAAGAGAANGAAATTGCTCCAATGCCCCGTCAGCGCTTAATGTACATCCTTGGACAGACGTTAGACCTAGAATTCGCACTACGAGGCGTCGCTAAGGCTACTGAAAAAGCCAACTACGCGGTTGCGATGGCAAAAAGAGCTAAAATTGCAGAGAAACGGATAGAAAAAATAGCAGAGCTTGTCGATATTCCAGAAATTGGACAAATCCTCGCTATTGCTAGCGCAGCCAAATTAAAACTTAACAACGAAGAACAGTTGTTGGCTGCTGCTAACGAGGTAAANAGGGAAGCGCTTAAACTGGCAGCGAATTATGACGGTGGAAGTCTTCAAGCAATTGACGCACTTCTACCACAACTCAAATAAACTCTGGTCTATCGTTGCGCTGTAAACGCGGGAGCGACAAATGGATAAAGTGGTAACCATCCAACGTCCGCAACGTTGGGATACCCCTTTTGGCGCTGATATGACTGAAAAGGATGTGGACCACATCCTCTGCCTAGAACCATTCGCAAGTATGGATCCCGAACGTTTCCCTGCCTCACAATCGTTGCCAGGNATAATTAGAAACGACACGCGAATAGTCTCTTACAACGATGGGGACCTGATTGTAAGAAAAGATGACTATGGTAATTCCGCTTTCCTAATACTAGAGGGCGAAGCCAGAGTAGTTCTAAACCCNGACTTGCCGGAAGCCATGCTTGGAAGAACGGCATCACGAAAAAAAGGGGTGCTTAGCTCACTAAAGCAGCTATTGGGAAAACGCCGTTACCCCGAAATTCGGAACACTTACCAAATATCCGATGGGTACGGCACTGGGCGCCGAGAAAGCCAAAGTGAAATCCGCATCTTCCTACAAGATGTCCCGGCTATTTTGGATAAGTATGGCACTGCCCCGTTTGGTCCTGGTGATACCTTTGGCGAAATTGCAGCTCTTGCTCGAACAAGAAGAACGGCCACAGTTTTCGCGCGTGGTGATACCAAGGTGTTAGAAATTCGTTGGCAGGGATTCCGCGAGCTTCGGAAAAGAGACGACGGATATAAAAAGCATATTGATGCCAAATATCGTGAGAGAAGTCTCCGGACACACCTACAAGAAACTTCCTTATTCAAGCACCTCAGCGAAACTACAATTACAGCTATAGCTAATGAGACCTTGTTTGAAACCTATGGAAATTTCGATTGGCATACCTCATACAATCTTGAAAGTGGATCTCGTTCCACTGACCAAGTAACCCGAGAACCAATTATAGTGCAAGAGGGAGATTACCCGGATGGTTTATTGCTAATACGTTCGGGCTATGCGCGGGTTAGTCACATTTTGAACCATGGGCATCGAACACTAGAATATATTGGTAAAGGAAAGGTTTTTGGCCTAAAGGAAATAATTCACAATTGGGAAAATGACAATTTCTTGCCCCTGCAGACAAGTTTAAGAGCTTTGGGCTATACAGACATACTTCGCGTTCCCACAAAAATTATTGAAGAGTTAGTTTTACCTACTCTTTCCCCGTCAATGTTACGCAACTTGCTTCCTAATAAAAATATTAATCAAAAAAAATCTCAACCAGAGGAAAGCAAAGCTGGTTCGATTGAACCGGGCATGCTGGAATTTCTTGTCGAACGCCGATTCATGAACGGTAGCGCAACAATGTTAATTGATCTCGACANTTGCGTGCGTTGCGATGAGTGTGTTGTCGCGTGTGCAAATGCCCATAATAATAATCCTCGCTTTAATCGACACGGCCCACGTTACGACCACTATATGGTGGCTAATGCCTGCATGCATTGCGCTGATCCTGTCTGCATGATTGGCTGTCCAACCGGTGCTATTCACAGGGCCTCTGCTGAGGGCCAAGTTATTATTAATGACGAGAGTTGTATTGGCTGCGCCACCTGCGCAAACTCCTGCCCATATGACAATATCAGAATGGTGGATGTACGTGACCAGAACGGCACCTTTATCAAGGATAGTGCTAGCGGAGCCCGAATTCCAAAGGCCACTAAGTGCGACCTTTGNATCGACCAGATTGGAGGCCCCGCGTGTGCAAACGCCTGCCCGCACAACGCCTTAACCCGCGTGGACCTCACTAATTTAGGTGCGCTGGCTGACTGGATAGATAGATGACAAAGCGGCGTCAACGAATTNTCCGCAAAACCCTGGCTATTCTATCTCTATTTCTTGTTTTCTTCGTGGGGCACGAAACATATGGGCTAACACTCCACAATAAGAGTTATTTCTCTGGGTGGACGCTCGCAGGCCTTATTAGTATTCTGACAGCATACAGCATCCGGAAAAAAATTAGTGTTTTACCGATTGGAACTGCCACGTCGTGGCTTCAATTCCATGTTTATCTCGGGCTTCTATCAGGTCTGGTCTTTGCCATCCACATTGACTGGGGCATTCCGACAGGCTGGTTCGAGATGTTACTGGGAGCGATGTTTTCCAGTCTTTTTCTTAGTGGCGTGGTTGGATATTACTTGGATCGGCACCTTCCTCCGCTGTTAACTAGGCGTGGAGAGGAGGTAATCTTTGAGAGAATACCAGGATTCATGGCNGAGCTTCGAAGAAGNGCNGAAGATATTTCGATAAAGTGCGCAACGGAAACCGGCTCCTCGACNCTGAGCGANCATTATATAGNGCACCTTGCCCCATTCTTTTCNCAGCCAAACAAACTNCTGAGTCATCTTCGCGGNTCCAACCGGGGNTTTGCCAATACTCTAAGAGAACTCGACAATATGGATAGGTATCTAAATGATGCTGAGCGAAAGTTTGCGTCTCAACTTAGAGAACTGGCAACGAAAAAGGATGATCTAGATTACCAATACGCCCTACAAATTACCTTAAAGGGGTGGCTATTGTTCCATGTCCCGCTCGCCTACAGCACCATCCTTCTGACGCTCCTCCACGTAGTCCTTGCCTACGCATTCGGCGGGGGAATTTAGGTTGAGAGCACTTCAAAGATTTTCATATCGGGATAGCCAATATGCCCGCCCGAATCAAAAATGGATTTGTGGCAGAACCTCTGATGGGCAAGAATGTGAAATTGGTCCCAATCCTCGCGGAAGATGCATAGTTGAGGCGGAATGCACCCCGCGCAAAGAAGGCTCACGATGGCACTGCACACGCACATCAAAATTTGGTGGACCGTGCTCAGATGGCCCCCTTCCAAACGGGGATTGCTGCCTCTCGGTTAACGCCCGTTGCACACCTATCCGCAGTTGGCGCTCCAAGAGAGCACTCGCTAGCCAATGGTTAGCTGCAGCGGTAGTTGGAATTGTTCTCGTGTCTCTGGGATATAACAACGGAAGTTTTTTTATCTCTCCGGGCGCACTTTCGACAACTCATTCCCAACTTTCTGACTGTGGCCTTTGTCACACAGCCTTTAGTGGTGGCCCTCAGGAATGGGTACACACCGCCCTATCAGGAGATCGGCGCCATGATGACGCAAAAGCATGCCTGGACTGCCATGACCTAGGAAGTATGCCCCTCAAACAGCACGGTATCGAGGCGCGGACTTCTTCCCCCATCAAAGCGCACTGGCCTTCAGAGGCTGACCCATCTCCTGGCATTACTCCTCTGCTGAGAAATATTGTGTGGAACTTTGAAACGCGAAATAGTGACTCCCTGACATGCGCCACTTGTCACAAAGAACACCAGGGCGCCGCTTTTGCAGAGACAGAAAATGTAGCCTGCCTAGAATGTCATGGAGAAAAATTTACAGGCTTTTCAGAGGGTCACCCAGGCTACGAAACTTATCCTTACAAAAGAAGAACACGGATAAACTTTGACCATATCAAACATTTTGATACACACTTCAATTCCCCATCGGATAACCAGCAAGACTTAAGTTCTTGTATAAACTGTCACCAACCGGACCCTGATGGAATCGCAATGGTTTCGGCCCCCTTTGCAGATGCCTGTGGTGAATGCCACACCGGTCAGATAGAAGGCGAAGGAAGAGCGACGGAGAAAGGGATAGCTATTCTTAGTTTGCCTGACATTGACACGTGGACCCTAGCGGAGCGGAATAGCCCAATAGGCTACTGGCCAGAACAAACCTATGGAGAGCTAACGGTTTTCATGGATATGCTTCTAAGCAATGATATCCAGTATCAAAATGTTAAACTAATACTCAAAGATCTCGACCTAACGGACTTATCCAATGCGTCCAGTGACCAAATTGCCGCCGTTCAAACACTAGTGTGGGCAGTAAAGAATCTGTTTCTTCAAACTCAACTTTATGGGCCAAGGTATCTCAAGTCCCAGTTGGAGCATACATTGGGACCGCTGACCACAACTGATGTTGCAACGCTCACTGGTTATCTGTCGCAAGACATTATTGAGAATGCTGTTCAACATTGGCTGCCGGACGTCGCAGATGAGATATCGCTGTGGAATTCCGGGAAAGAGGAACGACTGATTTCTGGGGCACCTGTAGAAGAGCCTGGCGATTTGGCAAATAATACAAAAAGCACAGACGACGACATCCTCTTGGAGGATGAAATCACCTTGGAGGATGATGAAATTAGCCTGACAGACGACGACATCCTCTTGGA
>PBWV01000003.1 GCA_002728255.1 Rhodospirillaceae bacterium
TGGACCTAAACCCATTGTTTAGGCGTTATGAAATAACTACTGGGATTCTGCCCGTGAATGTGTCGTGAGAGATTACAAAGGTTGTTGAGTAAGTAGACCTAGTTCTTAATTAGAAAACCCAAAATCACTCATCAGAATAGTCTTATCGACAACGTCCATACTGAAGTCGGACCACACCTCTGGATACTCTCGTTTTAATAGTTCCTCCTTTGCCAATCTCTTCTTCAAGATTGAATGGACATGAACACCTCTGAACCGTTTTCCACGCACAGTCAGGTATCCCTTCTTATTTAACCCCTCGGCAATGGCATTAAAGGTCATTCCTTGCTCTCGATACTCAGAGATGGTCTGATAAAGGAATAGTTGGTATGAGGAATAGTGATTTCCAGTGAGGGCAGGGGATCGATAAGTGATGGTGAAGTTGAAGGTTAGGTCAGTATTTTTTAATGCACCCCTACACCGTACAAATGCCACGGTGGAGTAAGTTCCAAAGGACGTATTTTCCCAATTAAGGCATCTTTCATAGGAAAGGTTTGTTGGCCTATGCAGAAACTCATTACCACCAAAAAAATTATTTTTCTATCGGTACTTTTCCTGTTACCCTGCCAGTTTGCTTAATTTCACCATCAAAAATCAATGCTTAAGATACGAGAGGCGATAATGAGGCAGCACAAAAATTTGACTTTGTGTCTGAAAACTAGACTTTTCTAGTCTCGGCACCTGTATTGCAATTTGCAAAACACGGATACTGTAACGTCTAAGATTTAAGCGTTTTGGGGAGGGAAAATTCGTGAATTATATAAATAAACTATTTTCGTATAGCGTAATCATTTTGTCTTTTGTGATCCTGCAGAGTCGAGCTCCGGCAACCGCGGATGATTTTGCGTTTTCATTTGAATGGGGAGATATTCCGAGGTGTACTACTGGGAGCCCTACCGACGTCGACAATCCAATTTTTACTCTATCAAATCTGCCAGCGGGAACGGTCGAGATAGATTTTAAACTTCGTGATCTCGATGCGCCAAGTTGGTTTCATGGAGGTGGAACTATCCAATACGTTGGGGAAGATGTTATCCAACCAGGAGCGTTCAGGTATAAAAGTCCTTGTCCGCCAAGCGGTAAGCACAGGTATCGTTGGAAAGCTACAGCCAAGAATGCAGACGGTGATGTTCTCGCAGAGGCGAAGTCTATAAAGCATTATCCGTAGGCGGTTTTCTGAAATTTTTTGGTTTTAAATGCGATGCGACAGCGGGGCCAAAATTAGTTATGCATTTTCAAAAAACATAACAAAAGGTCAAAGGGCTTAAATGTGCAAACATATCTGAGGAATGTAAATCAAGAGGGTTTATTGGTATTCCCTGATTTCTCTCAATGTGTCATCATTCTCGTATGAAAAACCTGACCGCCACCATCTGCCTAATGATTGCCGTGCTTCTTGGAAGTGCGGGGGTCAGTTGGAGTGCTGATTTCGAAAAATCATTGCGGGTACTCTATGAAGATTTAACGCCCGATCAACGATTAATTATTAAGTCATTACCACTACGGCGTATTGAATATCCTCAACCTGCGGGTACTAAGTATCAAGGTATATTTATAGACAAAGTGTGTGGCGATCAAGGTTACGGTACTGGTGGCATACTCGAATTGGATGATGGCGAGATGTGCTTTGATTTAGAAAATGGTGAGTACGGTTTTGGATGTTTAGAGAGAAGAATTTATTCTGGCGGTAGTGGCGATGTACTGCGTTATGGACCTTGGGTCGGTCGGAATGGTGAATTACGGTTTTTTGATAATGGAGGTTTTGAGGTAATTCCGACAAATAAAGAGATATTCGCTTTGTTCGTTTGCGCTTCCTCTAACGCAGAAATAACCCGCCTATTGCAAAATGCAAAAACAGAGTTTCTTCGACTTGCTAAGAAGGAAGATGCTGCCGCCATGTATAGGTTAGGTTGGTTGGATCAATTTTTACGAAGGAAATTTTCCCGCGCGGCAGAGTGGTACGAAAAATCGATGTATCTAGGTAACAAAAATTCGAAAGAGGCACTTAGCATGATGTGCAACGATGCCAATGGGGACAAAAATGGCAATTTCCGTTGGGGATCGTTCGCGGATTATCCGGGACGGACAGAGTCGTATGCTGACGTTAAGAGAGTATTACGTCATTGTAATTTTGCGGAAAAATCAGATTAGGTTCCTATAGGACACATACTAAAGGAACACCGATGGATATCTGCGTGGTTGCAATTGAGACATAGGAAATGTTGCTGGGTTGAGACTTGCCCGGCGCTGCGCAAACATCCACCCGTCTCCCACCCAGAACTCCACACGCCCCATTTTCTCTACCCATACCGAATATTCTCTGGCAGAATTTCCCTATGAAACACCTGACCACCACCTTCTGTCTGACGATTACCGTGCTTCTTGGAAGTATTATGTGTATTCAAAATGCATTTGCAAAAGATCTCTTCCTGTATGGCGGAAGCAATCACGATGAGTTTCTTGGGTGTCTAGTTTGTAATGAGTTTGATGGAGATAGTGTATGTAATGGATTTGGTAGATATGGGAATGAGTTTGGATCCAATATGTGGAATGAATTTTCGTCTCCTTATGGAAATGAATTTAGCAGTTGTAGTCCTTGGAACGAATTCTCGACCAGCACATGCGTTCCTGTCTTAGTCGATCAGCAGGGAAATTTTTATGGATACTTTACCACCAATACAGCAAGAACTGACGCCGTAGATTTCGCAGATGCACTATACAGAATATTCAGGGGACATGATGGTGACGTCGAAGCAGTCAGGAAAACGTTGTGTGATTTATTGAATTAATGATTTTTACCAACAGATGATAAAGTGAATGGGTATTTACTACCTCAGTGCGGATTCCATTTTTAGAGAAGGCATGGATGTTGAAAAAGCAGCAGATATGGCAAGGAAAGTTGTGGAAAATATGTATAATTAAGAATTCATATATTAAGTTTTTGTGGGGGTTTAGGAACCCCTATCACCAATATGGACTGTTCTAACATAAACAACCTCTGTCGATTAAAAGCGTTGATTTTCTGCGGTTTTTACCCCTAAAAATACCCTCCGACAGAGTGTCCTGTAGGGTGGTGAGTCTGATATAGAGGATTTATCGGTATTCCCTGATTTCCTCCAATCTGTCATCATTCTCGTATGAAACACCTGACCACCACAGTCTGCCTGATTCTTGCCGTGCTTCTTGGGGGTGGGGGTGGTAAATGTACAATACGAAGGGGCGACTGACATGAACCTTTTTGATGCTGTAAAAGTATGTTTTGTAAAATACACAAATTTTTCTGATAGAGCGTCTAGGTCAGAATTTTGGTTATTTACGTTATTTAACGCTATTGTAAGTTTGATGTTGATGTTTCTTGATCCATTGATCGCAGGGGAGTCGTTCCTGGATTACGATGAAATATTTCCGCCTTTATCTACTATTTTTTTACTGGCCATAATTATTCCAGCGATTTCTGTATCAGTAAGACGCCTTCATGATGTTAACAGATCGGGATGGTGGTTTCTTATCGAATTGACCATCATTGGAGTACTATTCCCGATCCTATACTGGTGCTGCAAGAAAGGGGATGAAGGAGAAAATAGGTTTGGACCTAAACCCATTGTTTAGGCGTTATGAAATAACTACTGGGATTCTGCCCGTGAATGTGTCGTGAGAGATTACAAAGGTTGTTGAGTAGATGAAACATATTCTGGCACCCATGCTCCTACTGGTCTTTCTGTCCCCCGCACTTGTATTAGGTGAAGAGCTTAGGATTGATGATTTGGTTGAGCGAGAAGGTATTTATTACAAAAAATTCAGCGATGTTCCATGCTCTGAGAAGAAAACAAACCAAAGAGAACAAGCCTTGAAGGATTTTGTATTCTATTGTCCTTATGCTGAAAAGGGCGAAAATGAACAGCTGCAGGGCGCGGGTCACATGACGACTGGAGAAAGGGAGGGTCCTTGGATCAAGTATCACGAGAATGGGCAATTAGAAAGCAAAGGATACATAAAGAATGGAATGTTGGAAGGTCCTTGGGTTGGTTATCATAAAAATGGCCAGTTAAGTATTAGAGGCACCTACAAGGACGGGAGGCGAGTGGGGATCTGGATACAATACTATGAAGATGGAACGATACACGAGAAATACACGGGTATTTTCGAGAATGGTGAAAAGGTTAAATAGGGGATGAAACACATCTCCACCCCCGCACCCCTAAGGATTTTCCTGTTCATCAAACTATCCCTTAAACATTGTTGAATCTCGGAATAACAAGATTTTTTTTATTAATTCATTTTTTCTAATGAATAGACTTCATCGATACAATTGAACTTGGTATCCCATGTTTGCATTTCCGCAGATGTCATTAATTCCTGAAATTTTTCCATATCAGTTATGTGAATCATCAAAGCGATCTTCCCCTCCCTTATTATCGCTATATCATAATCAGTAAAAAAATCTCCAACCCTTTCTTTCGTGGCATTAAACATTTCCATATAGTCATCAGTGGTGCCATCAAAAGTTGAAACTACGCATATATTCATAATTTTCTCCTAATTATTAAAATACAGTAGAGTTGTTCGTGAACTAGAGGTTAAATCTACTATTGAATTGTAAAAATGGAATATTGCTCAGAGAATTTCTGATGTCTATGGTGTAGAAGTTGATGTCGGTACAGCGTGAACTACAGTGTTTTAAGTGGACCGGGTCTAAATGGTTGATAGCAAATAATATTATCCCTTTGATTCCAGGTAATTGTGAAAACTACATTGAACCCTTCTTAGGAGGGGGAGCGCTGTTATTGAGTAACGCAAAAAGATTTAAAAGGATTACTGGAGCAGACTTATATCAACCTTTAATAAATCTTTGGAAAGTGCTTAGAGACAAACCTCAGGAAGTTATTGAACGTTATGATGTTTTGTGGGGCAAACTTCGCCAAGAGGTCTTGGAAATTGATTTAGGTAGAGACAAAGGAAAAAACTACCCGAAAATATTCTATAAATGCCGGGAAGAGTTTAACCGAACCAAAGACCCAGCACTTTTGCTCTTTCTATCTAAAACCTGCTTGAATGGAGTAATAAGGTTTTCCAAAGGTGGGCAATTTAACAATTCTTTCCATCATGGAAGACTCGGTCAAAAACCTGAAGCATTTCGCAAATGTGTTATGAATGTCTCACAAGTCATAAAGGGCGTTAATTTTCTTTCCGCAGATGCGTTGGAGATAGTTCAAAATGCCAACGAGAAAGATTTTATCTTTTTAGATCCTCCTTATTTTGCCTCAAAAAATAGATACATCGAGAATTATACACTTGAAAATTTGGAGACACTATTGGAACACCTGAATAGTAAGGGAGCGAAATGGATATGTACCTACGACTCACGGAACGATGTCAAATTAAACCCTAGTTTGTTCCGTCAGCATCTACTGAGTGATGCGTATCAGTCACGGATTAGAAGGACAAGCGGTCAAGGTGTTCAAAGCACTTCGGAATCAATCTACATGAACTATTAGCCGAACGGATAAACTCTGCAATGTTGTCGCAAAGGACAGTAATAGGAAATCTCTTCAGACGGCTGTATTATTGTAACCAGGGAAAAAAGATCTAGTTTTGTCTATCCAAGATGGATTAGTAACCCTAAAACATTACATTTAGTCTTCAATAAGAGGGTATAAGAAAAGTTCCTATGATAAGTGGTATTTAATGTTCACAATAAGGTTATGGCGCGGTAATTTTGATATCAGGAAACGCTATAAGAAAAAAAATCGGATTATCAGTGCAAGTGCCATCATGACAAAGAAGTGTAAAAAAAATACTTTCCACCTGTCCATAAAGGGGAAGTTAGTTAGATGATCCTTAAAAGTCTTGGAATACCTTTTCCAGCTTATAAGCTTCCTAAAATAATCCGCGAGGTAAAAAACACTCGCAAACAATGCCGGTATAATAATTGCCCAGAGTAGGGGTCCTTCCCACCAAATCATTTGTCCAATTCCCACATGTTCCCTGTAGCCCCGGTCCTGCGGGACTGCTCCAATACAAACATTAGCCAGACATTTTCCTGCCAATTAGAGAGTGCTTGATCTGGCAAGATAGCTAATACTACATCATGTATTGAACAATCTACTCCATTCAAGGCAGTATCCAAAGAGCAAGCCACCATATAACAGGTTAAGCCATGCCTTTACGCTTGTCCCGTTGCCGAGTTGGAAGAGCTCCAATGGCCTATTGAGTTTACTAATTTCCTAAGCAGCGTCACGGGATGTCAAAGTTTTCCTTTACTTGGTTATTGATATGTTAATGGGAGCAGGTGTATCAATGTTTTATCGTCGATGTGATAGGCATATTGTTGGGGGTAAATACTAGGGAACGACTTAGGAATAGGTTGTGAGAATAATGAAAAAAATAATTATAATATCTCTACTATTGTGGGCACCTATTGTCACCAAGCCATCAAGTGCTCAGGAAATTGTAAACACTGAATGGGAGGAGAATTTTTTGACTGTAACTTATTCTCCGACAAAAGGGGTTGTAAGTTGTACTGTCTATAGTTCTGAGGGAGCAGGAATTGGTGGATCCGCAGCAATGAGTGTTGGTGGTGTGGCAGTAGTAAGGGTAGAACTGCCTGAAGAATTTGTTAATACAGAACTTAGAATTGAGTGTTCTTCTCCAACCAATGGTTACTGATTGGGGAAGAGAACAATGTAGATTTACAGTAGTACTTTATGGGGTTTTGGAACTCGTTTATAGGATCGCGCTTGCCAACTAAAATATTTTTTAAAATCAAAGAACACAAATTATTCCAAGCTGTGGTGATTGCAGCCATTGTTTTATCAGCTTTGGTCATTGGTGTTTCTACGTTTGAGGTCTCTAGTTCTTACAAAACTATCTTTCAAATCATTGATCTTCTTATAACGATATTTTTTGTTGTTGAGATCAGTATTAGGTATATTGGGGAGCCTCAAAAGCAGTTATTTTTTAAGAGCGGATGGAATATATTTGATACGATTATAGTCCTCATCTCTATTATTCCATTAGGTCCAGATTCTTCTGTTTTATTGCTTAGACTATTGCGGATTTTTCGGGTTCTAAGGTTGATTTCTGCGGTGCCAGAGCTGAAGGAGTTAATTGAGGCGCTGTTTCTTTCGATAAAGAGAGTTTTCTATGTTGCCCTGCTTTTGTTTATCATTCTGTACATTTATGCCTCTTTTGGAGCGATATTATTTGCTGAGGAGGATCCGTTAAGATGGAAAGATTTAGGAATTTCTATGATTACCTTAGTTCAAGTGCTGACATTATCAAGCTGGGAGCAGGTAATGTTGCCACTTCAAAGAACGTTTTGGTGGTCGTGGATATATTTTTATAGTTTTGTTGCTATCGGGTCGATCACTATACTAAATTTGATAGTTGCTGTGCTGGTTGACGTGGTTACATCTCAAAAGAAGAAATTACCCTAATTGAAAAGGAGTGAGTGCGTGCTCTCCGAGATTAGTGCCAACTGCCCGGCAAAAGGTGTTTTCTTTTGTAGAAATTTGATCTTTGGAGGAGCAATGTCCGAGAAGAATTCAGTAGTGAATTACCAGTGGGAGTATAAAACTCTAAGACATGATACCAGCATCATGGGTTATGAAAAGGGTATGAATGACCTAAGTCGGGCAGGTAAGAATGGTTGGGAACTCGTGTCCACAGTTGCAGCCACTAGCCCCACCAATCCAGACACAAAATATCTCTGCCATTATCTTAAAAGAAAAACCGGTATGTTTGTCATAGATCTGGAAGAGGCTAATTAATTGAGTGTCACTGGTCGGGAAGAGAAACATTCGTTTCCTGAAGTGGAATCTGGGTCGTAAACTATTAATACCCGAAATTTGCAGAGCATTGCCGGCGTCGATGGTGGCAAGATAATGAGTTTCACTGGTGGGGATCTGGGCAAAGATTCTCCTGGGAACCTATCGAAAAAGATGTGCACTGCAACCATAAGAGGTCAGATTCTTTCCATAAACTGTGAAACCACAGATCAAGATGGAGACAGCGTTTATAGTTCTTTGTATCGAGATATGAGCAAAGGTCCTAAAGGGGTCAGGAAAGTTCTTGGCGGGACAGGAAAGTATGTTGGCGCAACGGAGGTATAAAATTACGTGGCGGACTTCATTGATGTCTAAGTTGGTATTGCCGTACTTTTGGGAAAATGGAAATAAAAGGTTGGGTTCACGTATGGAATTCAGCGTGTAGGACGTTCTTCATTGGCCTTGTCCTGCACGTTCGACTCTATTGTGAAGATATATTTTCAGAAAATGTGGTCGCGGACTCTGGAAATTTTTGCGACAAGTTTAGTCTTCACACTATAGTTACTCCGCTATCGACTGGTATCACTTGTCCGGTGGTAATAGTTGATTCGTCTCCAGCCAGATATACTGCTAATTCCGCTACATGTATTGGCTCCCCGAGACCAAGCAGATGTGTTTTTGATATTGCTTCGATCTCGGGACTCTGCGCTAAGAGTTTTTTAACCCGGTCTGACAAGGTTACGGACGGAGCAATAGCGTTCACTCTAATTTTATCAGGGGCATATTCCACCGCCATGGACCTAGTGAGAGAGGTGACGGCGCCTTTTGCGGCAGTATAACAATCCCGGCCTGGCAGCGCCATTAGAGCAACATTAGATGACATGTTAATCACTGATCCACCTCCAGATTTCGCAATTTCTGGGATAACAATCTTGGAACAAAGAAATGTGCCAAATAAATCTAGATTAATGCAGCGCCAAAATTCCTCGAAAGGAGCCTCGGTAACAGGGCCATCCTGGAGGGTTGATCCACCAGCATTGTTATGCAGGATATGAAGTGATTTATAGTGTTTGATGGTTTCTTTTACGGCAGCCTTAACGCTCTCAGCATTGGTTACATCAGTTTCAATGAAGATGGCATCACCACCTGCATTTTTCCCTTTGGAACGGGCTGATAAAGCGGCTTCTTCACCTGTAACTTTGTCTATTTCAGCTATAACAACTTTTGCACCCTCTTCCGCGAAGCGTTCTGCAGTCGCACGACCAATTCCGCCTCCACCACCGGTAATGAATGCAACCTTATCGCTTAATCTTGCCATTTTCTTCTTCATATATTTGTATAGTGTATTGCAATTTCCAGAATAATAGCCCTTTGTTTGTGTGTTATGTCAAAGAATTTATCCAAAGATCCCCTATTGGGTTGGTGGTGTGGATGTTCTAATGGTATTAAGGGCCTTCAGAGGCTCAAATGAACTCTGAAGTGGAAGAAATAATATGGAATTCGATGCCTCATCGCGCTTTCAGGACAGTCTTCCCGTCTCTTCGGATCAACTTTTGAGACAGCTACAGCTTTGGGCCATTGACTATAAGTGCCACTATCACGTACCAGTCGGAACGGTCCAACAGTCGAAGCTAATTCAACATCGGTTCTCACAAGTTGGTGGTCGAAGCGGGCATATCAAAAACCTGTACCTTCGGGATAAAAAGAAGAACAACTTTCTAGTAACAGTCCAGCAAGACCGGGAGATTAATCTGAAAGAATTGAAAGATATTATAGGAGCGGGCCGCTTATCATTTGGCTCTCCAGAGCGGTTGATGGAGAATTTAGGTGTGTACCCAGGTGCTGTAACCCCATTTTGTATGATTAATGGTGTAAAGACCGGTGTGAGGTTTTTTCTAGATAATAGTCTACGATTATGCTCTAAAATATATGCTCACCCCTTGGTTAACGATAGAACTCTTGAGGTATCGTTGCGGGATTTAGAAAAATTCTTTGATAGGATCGGTGCACAAATTAATTGGATCAGAGCATAATGCGTTTGGCATTTTGAAGGGTTTGGAGAGCATGGTCATTATAGTGAATGGATATTTCAAAATGCATAGTTATGGAGATGTTGTATGAGCTGTTTATCGCAGTTGAATGTAATTTCGTTTAATAAACGGAATACAGTATCATTCCTACTTTTGCTTGCCTCATTTGTTCTTTTGGTCCTGGGCGTTACACAGCCCATGTTAGAAATTTCGGCAGAGCATGCTGGAAGGGAGTTATTTTCTTATAAGCAATCGATTATAGAGGCAGTCGAGACTTTATACGAGGGGGAAAATTATCTGGTAGCCTTTTTGATCTTATTCTTTAGCGTCATGATACCAGTCTTGAAGGGTATCGTAATCCTTTGGGTATTCTTTTTTGGTACGTTGATCCAAAAAGAAACAGCCCATAGTTTTATCTTCACTATTGGCAAGTGGTCGATGGCAGACGTATTTGCCGTTGGTGTTTTTATTGCTTATTTAGCTAGCAAGGCCTCTGGAATGCTGGATGCAAGGTTAGAGTCGGGATTTTATTTTTTCACAGGATACTGCATTGTGTCACTATTATCGCTGCAGGCTAAAACGCGGCCTACTAAATTGGATAAAAGTTGAGGTGAGAGGGGGATTCCTGGTAAATCTCTGCCGTTATATGCTTTTGCTAGTAAGCAGACTAGATGCCAAAACTACTTTAAGTGTTGAGTGCTTCTCTTTGTCTATAGCGTGCCTCGTTGTGTTCAGTATTGGATCCCCATATTCTTTTCCTGGTGCTGTAGCAGGAGAGTTAGATGGCAAGGGACTGTCCTGTGTTGGAGTGACAGGCTCAACCGAAGATTTATACTATGGGTTTGTATTTAAGAATGGCCGTGTGAAGGCTTTATCGATTGTAAGGGGTCGCCTGTATATCCCCGCGAGCGATGAGGATGTCCCTTATAAATTTGATGGGCAAGACCGAATAGAATGGAGATCGAGGAGTCCTCTTCCTGAGACACGAACTCCGTCAAGTGGTTTTACCCATGTGGTGGACAGGAAGAGTATGAAACATACAGTATTGGGCGAAAAAGGGGGGTTCGAAGGTGGGCTTTGCTTCTTCGACACGGCGGTTGGTGTCAAGGTAGGCTTATTGCAGAGAATAGATATTCCTTAAAGTTGCGGAAGAAGCGTGTCTACGAGCTTAGTTGTGGGAGCAAACCGTTTCCTAGAAGGGTTGCAAAATTGTTTCGAACGAAACCCCGTGAGTTGGGATCTCTCAGGGCGGGAGCCCTGAGAGATGAGCAGTTTCTTACATTTTATTCTTTGCAATTTGCCGTAAGATAGCCGACCCCAACAGTAAAGTCAGAGAGTTCTACCGTATATACGCATGTGGAGGGTGACCCGGCATACTTTCCTGTTCCGCCTGTTCTCTGAAGGGTCCCTTGTTTATTGCCCCCGGACATGTCTCTAGAGACTGTTGTATATTCAATGTCTCCATCTTGATCTTTCCCCTGGCAATGACCTGATATTTTTCCATTGGTTACGTTTACCACGCATTTCAAGCTCGCCTTGTTGCCATTTGAATCTTCGGAATAACCTATAACGGTCGCATTCATAGCATTGGAACCATTATGGGTTGCCACCATGTCCGCATTTTCAAATTTATAGACATTGCGAATAGTATAGTCCGCGGCAGCCATGCTCGAAGACAGACAAACCACAGAAACGATTAGAACTAGGAATCTCATAGTATCTCTCCATGTTTGATTACGAAAACTTTGGCAGATTGCTAATACAAGAGGCAAAACAATCACATTTGGTATTATAAACAGTCACAAATAATTAATAAATATCCAAATAAGTTCCAGGTGTGTAGGGAAAAGTGCAGGGATTGGGTTTGTGGTGTCATCGAATGAGAAAGTTGGGGGCATATGGACCAAGCCATTTCAAAGCTTCTTGCGTTCCTGGATTAATGTCGAGGATACCTTCAGGAAATCTCATCTGAACTATGGGTTGTAGACCTTATGGGCTGGACGATGGTCGCAAAGCATGGATGCACAAAGGAGCCCTTAAGCCCTAACTAGAAAAGCGTTTCTGGAAGTTTTTCGGCTATCTTAAAGAGGTTCTGCTAGGAACACCGGAATTTTCCGAGAGGTTTTGTCTTTGTACTCGTTATAGGGAGAATATGCTTTGGCTGCTTCTTCCCAAAGAGCCTCGCGCTCAGCCTCATCGTTAACTTCCCGTACCCGCATCTTCGTTACTTCAGTCCCATCGCGGATTTCAACCTCAGGGTTTTTCCTAAGATTATATACCCAAGTTGGGTTGTTGGGACGGCCGCCGTAAGACCCAACTAAAATATAATTTGAATCAACTTTTACCCGCATCACTGGAATTTTACGTATGGCCCCAGTCTTGTTGCCTTCATGTGTTATGATTATGCACGGAAGGCCAGTGTCTCGCAGTGTCGTGCCTTTCGTGCCACCGCTACTTTCATATAATTCTACTTGCTCGCGGACCCAGTCTAGGGTGGGTGGAATATAGTTTGCCATCAAAATTCTCTATGCTAGGTAGCTGAGTTTAACGTTTAATTTATTCTCAGTGTATCATAACCAAAATCAACTAGAAACAAGTTACATCAAGCCTTAATATTTTTTTAGATCTAAAACTTTTAGCAAAATTAAGGTCGGGACAGGTCGCTTATGAGAAATTCAATAACCGCGTTCGAAATTTTGTGGTCCGCATGGCTTTCATCCAACATAACTGAAAATGAACCTCCCTGTCTCGTTTGCCTTACCATATCCTGAACATCTGGTTCGTATAGTGTGCCGCGAAGTCCATTGAAACAACATCGGTCATAGCGATTATAAATCTGTACTTGTTTACGATTTTTGCCAATGGCTCCTAACACGAATAAGTCCAAGGAACTTGCTATGCTTAGCATGGGTTTGTAAGAGGGAGGGCCGTCCGGCATGACTTCATTGCGGACGCGTATATAGGCGGGATATGCGCCTGCAATTGGATAGCTGCGTTCAATTCTTGGGTCGAGTGCGGCTACGACAACCGCAAGGTAGGCCCCCATGGAAAACCCTATTATGTCTATTGATTTATAATCTTTTTGTTTTAGAGCATGATTCATGCTCGCGAAAATAGGATTAAGGTGGTATCGGTAGGGTCTATCGAAGGATGACATTTGGTGGAAGATATTGGCCAAAGCTTTTGAGTCTTTCGTTGGAAAACCATAAGCAGGATTCAATATATGTCCGTGCCCCAGGGGATATAAGACGATAAGGTCAAACCCTTCATTCATTAGTTCTAGGAAAAGAGCTCTCATTTTGTGGGCAGCCTCGCCGAATCCATGGTGATAAATGATTAGGCGGTTGGCTTCGGGCGAACGGGACAGGTAGACTGGGTTTGAATGAAAACCAAGTTCCATTTGTAAGGTAAGTTGATGTACAGTATCTAGCGATGCTGTGATTCCGAGCATTTCTGCATCTGTTGAACTAACAAATTTCTGGGGAAGCAACTCCGCAGGAAATCCTTCATTGCCCCATAGAGCAGTAATTAGGGATTGTCTTGTTTTCGAGAAGTTAATGGTTAACTGCTTGTTTAACTTACTGGAGGGATCTATGACCATCAGTGATGGGTCTACTCTTTCATATATATAAGGGCTATCAGCTTTGAGTCGCTTATATATGACACGTGTGTAATCAATTTTGTGAGCGAGTATGTCAAAAATTAATATCGCTATTACAAAAATAATTAGTAGGGAAATAAATTTGCTGAGGCCATGTGTGTATACAGAGAGCGGTTTCATGAAATGCTTGCGGAACGGACCCCTTGTTGATGATCAATGCGTTTTTGTTTCTAGCTCATAGCATTCCAATCGCTTCATGTATTGCCCAAAAAATATTGGTATACAAGCAATATTGTTATTTCTTAAACGAAAGAAGCGGTGCGATGAAACGTGTTGATTATAGATTCTTTTTCCCATTTAGGGTCCGTTATTCGGAGATTGACGGTCAGATGATTGTTTATAATGCTCACTACCTTACCTATTTTGATACGGCTATTACCGAGTATTGCCGCCTTTTATCCTACGATTTCGTGGGAGAAAGGGAAAGGACTGGGCAGGACTTTCATACGGTGAGGGCCTTAGTTGAGTACAAGGCACCTATATTTTTTGATGATGAGATTGAAGTAGGTGTGCGGACATTACGGATAGGGAATTCAAGTTTAACATTTAATTTAGGAATTTTTCGCTTGCAACAGTCAGACTTGTTATCATCAGGCGAAGTGGTTTGGGTTAACACTGATCAATCTAGTCGTAAGGCTGTCGCTGTTCCTCAAAAATTAATTTCCAAACTAAATGAGTTTGATCGGAAATAATGATGATGGCTCTTGGGAAGTATTTTCAAGCCATTTTTATTCTTGGGGTTGTCCTTTTAGAAACCTGGTATGCTCTGTAAACTAATCAGGAACAAATTATTTCTAGGTGGTGAGCTGCTTGTGCTGAGCATCTTGCTGCCTGGCGCAGTACTCTTTTTTAAGCTGGCGCCATATATACTTTTGTTTCTGTGGGCTATCCTAATCTATACCTTGTTTATATACCATAATCTTGAGAGAGAGCCAGGCGTTGTAATTATTTTTGATCGTAGAATACTGTTTTTAATTTTTATTAGGTGGTCGTTTTTTAGTATCCTCTTGTTGATCCTAACGTACCAGGTGTTTCCAGATAAGTTATTTATGATTCAGGCCAATAACCCTGGGTTAATTTGGAAAATTTTACTGTTTTATCCAATATTTTCAGCGTTGCCCCAGGAGTTTATTTTTTGCAAATTTTTTTTTCATCGATATAAGTGCTTTTTTGGTGAGGGGGCTCTGATGGTAGCCATGAGTGCCATAGCGTTTTGTATCGCCCATATTTTATTTTTCAATTGGGTGGCGCCAATTTTGGGTCTGTTGGCGGGAATTATTTTTGCAAGCACATACCTGAGGACACGTTCTCTTGCCATGGTTACGCTGGAGCACAGTCTTTATGGAAATGCTATATTTGTTATGGGTCTAGGGTGGTATTTTTGGGGGGGGTCTATAAATTGGTAGGCGTGCAAGAGTTACTGGCGGGTTTTAGGTCTCCCGTTTTCAGAATCCATAGTGGACCATAAGATCTTTTACAGTGTAATCACCACATTGCCTTAGAATTGGGAAATCTGACCATGAGAAAATTTAAGATAGCGGTGCTCGTTGCGGTATTTTCTGTCGTTCCTTTGCTTGGCCTCGGTATGGCTTGTGGCGCTATAGATGGCAAGGGGTATCGGTGCTCAAGCACTATTGATGAGAGATTGAATGAGCAGGATGTAGAATCATTTTTCTATTTTCAAGATAAGGAAGTTTATAGAGCTTATCTTGCTGTGACGCAGGATGTCACGGAGGTTATGACTGAGAACCTTGGGCCCTATTCTTTTACCCCAGAAGGAATGGCCTGGGCCGGTATTTATGAGCTTGATAAGGAGTCGTTGACGCTTTCAGTTGGAGCCAATGTTCCGGCTACACTCTCGTGTGTATTAATGGCTAGTCCCTTGGTTGAGATTCTTGCGCACTTTGAGCCTATATTGGCAGCTGCCAATGATTCTAAGGACTCTTCTGAGTGAAACTTTAGCTGTTGATTAGATGTGGGTGGGTGGATGCCAGGTAGGTCAATGGGTATTATTCCTCTTTCCGAGGAACTTGGGTTCAGCAGGGCGAGAGAGAAAGTGCGGGAGGTTTTTTTTCTCACTTCGGCAAGTGGGGAATCATTGGGTGGCCCCAAGGCCGAAGATTTATTTTTTAACTGGGCTGGTTGGTATATGGAAAATATTCCTGAACAAACCTTACTATTGCGGGAGCCAGGAAATAAAGTCATCGGCTACTTGGTAGGTTGCTTTGATAGCATGTCGGCACAGGGGCTTTTCAAACATATCTTCTATTATACGACATTTGCGTGTTGGTATACTGAATATCCTGCCCACTTTCACGTTAACTGCCATCCAGATTATCAAGGAGTGGGCTATGGTAAGGCTCTCGTGGAGAGGTTTGAGAGCGATGCCAAAGCTGCCGGCGTAAGAGGTTTACATGTCGTGACAGGATCCAAAGCGCGAAACCGCACATTCTATGAACGATTACAATTTCACGAGCGAGACCGAAGAATAATTGGCGAAAGATCTCTAGTATTGCTCGGGAAAAGTTTGTGAAGACACAAATTTTTGGGTTGTACGGCACCAGAGAACAGTTACGGACTGAATAAGGGTGTGCCTTTTAAGGGCTATTTACTTTTGGATTATGTTTTCTAGTGCGTGGCTTATGTCAGCACTTGTCATTTCCCAGTCATTATCAAAATATGCGACAACCTTCTCCATGAAAGCCTTGTATAAATTAAGGGCAGCGGCATCATTATTTAGATGATCTGCCAGGATTGCTAAGGCTAACTGAGCGGGTTCTGCTCCTTCGTAACTCCACTCAAAAAGGCCGTCTCGCGAGAGCTTTTTTAGGTCAGTGCGGTGGGGAAGTGGTTTCCCGTCCACCCAAACTTCCGCACCTTCTTGAGTTCTGTCACCGCGATATCGTCGGACAGGGTTCGAACTAGCGTCCAATTCACTCTCCCTTTTTTCTGCCACCTTTGGCTTCAGGAAATATCCACATTCCCAACAGCATGATAGCTCCAACAAGTAGAACCAAGTGCTGACTTGTCGTGTGTCCAATCGCGGCCTGCCACCGCGAAATAAAAATAGCTCCAGCGACTACCAAAACACTAATTAATATTTGAACACTTCGTGGCACGGCCTGTTATTCAATTTCTAGTTTTATGAAGTTTGTTGATCTGATTTTCCGGTCGGAGTGTGAGCCGTATGGCGAAGACCTGCTTTGATATGTTTATTATTGTATCCATTAAATAGGTGACCTAAAAGCCCGCGTTGCAGATCAGATGTTCCAAACATCCAGTCACTAATTGGGAAGGTTAAGTTCATATTTTTTTCCATCATGATGGAGTGACTGTGATGAGCCGTGTGATGTCTTCGAAGGGTATTAACTAAAGGGCAATATTTTACGAAAGGGCTTTCTCCCACGTGACAACAAAAGTGCATAAATTCATATATCAAGTACATACCTACGGTAGTTGAAATCAACAACCAGCCGGCATTACTCGAGATACAGAGTCCTACTAGCAAGGCAGGTGGGATAGACATGATCGTAAAGACTACTAGTGCATATGGAGGAAAGAAAGTTACCCGCCAATCTCCTGTGGAGGCAAACCGCATATCTTTTTCGGTGAAAAATTGATGGTGATTTAGTGTGTGACGAGTATATATAGCCTTAAACAATGGGTTTTTGCTTGGCCTGTGCATTATGTGCCGGTGTAAAAACCATTCAAAGAAATTACAAGCGATCCCGATGGTCGGGATAGTTAGCCATTCCCACCATAATATATACTCCATATTGGCTATGAAAATTGAGAAAAGCCCGATACCAATGCTATAAATTATAGCCACATGTAACCAGCCACTGTACCATCCGTCTATGTTATCGCGATAGGTTTTCCGGAACTTTCTTTGCCTTTCATTCATCGCAGTATTTGAAAGTTCCATATTAGTTTGATCTCCGCAACTTTGTCATTGTAACAGGGTTAAGAAGCTGCTCTTTACTTTCATGACCTCCAAAAGGCAACCATGCGGATCATAGCATAAGTAATAAGTGACTTGAAGAGCTGGTTGTTAGATCCGCGGAAGGTCTAATTAGCTTAAATCTAGGGGTTTTGAAAAATGAAAATCGGAATTATTGGCGCTGGCGGAGTAGGCGGGTTTTTTGGGGCGAAATTGGCAAAATCTGGTCATGATGTGACATTCATCCAAAGGGGACCCCATTTACAGGCTATGCAGCGTAATGGATTAAAAGTGGAGAGTGAGTCGGGGGATATAGAGCTCCCGACAGTTCTCGCGACTGATGATCCTAGGCGGGTGGGGCTAGTGGATGTCGTGCTAGTGACCGTGAAAAGTGGTCAGACAGATGAGGCTATTGCGTTGATCAAGCCAATGATGGGCCAGAATACTGCTGTAATTACTCTACAGAATGGCGTTGAGAATGAGTGTAGGTTGATGGCAAAGTTGGGGGAATCGAGTGTATTGGGCGGAGTTGCCTATATTTTATCATTGATTAAGTCGCCCGGCGTCATCCAACAAACGGGACCAATGGCCAGGTTGGAATTTGGAGAACTAGATGGTACCCGAAGTAGACGAGCACTTAATTTTCTAGAAGTTTGTGAAAATGCCTCTATTGAGGCGACGCTGTCTGATAACATTCAACAAAATATATGGAAGAAGTTTGTTTTTCTTTGTCCTCACAATGGTATGACGAGTTTAACTCGCTCGAGTATAGGAAAAATTCGTGATGATCGGGACTGTCGGTCACTCTTGGAAGGGGCTGTTCATGAATTGCTGCTTCTAGCTGAAGCCAAGGGTATTTCGGTTGGCTTAAATGGTACTTCAGAAGTGATGAAAATGTATGATAGCATGCCTCATGCAATGACATCTTCCATGCACTATGATGTGCTTCACAAAAAGCCATTGGAGCTTGATTGGCTGAACGGCGCAGTGGTCCGTTTGGGGAAAGAGGTAGGTATTTCTACACCAGTAAATAGTTTCATATACGCGGCGTTAAAATTATTAAAAGATGGAGCGGTCTGAGCAGACTGTCTCATGGTTTAAGCTAAAGTGGGGTTGTGAGTTGAACAAAGGACGGGATGGGAGAATGAAACTCAAGGACCAGAAATTATTTTGTCAAAAGTGTTTCATAGATGGCGAATGGGTCGATGCTGATTCTGGTGAGACTGTTGAAGTTACTAATCCAGCTGATGGAAAAGTGATTGGTACCATGCCTAATGCGGGCGCGGCAGAGACCAAAAGGGCAATATCTGCAGCGGATCAAGCGTGGAAAGGGTGGAGGGCGATGACCGCCAAAGAGAGGGCCGCGTTGATTAGAGCGTGGCACGATTTAATTTTGGAAAATTTGGATGATATAGCCTTGCTTATGACCATGGAGCAAGGGAAGCCGCTGAGCGAAGCAAAAGGCGAGATAGTCTATGCGTCATGGTTTATAGAGTGGTTCGCAGAGGAGGGAAAACGAGCCTATGGGGATGTAATACCGCAAACTATTGCTGATAAGCGGATAGTGGTAACCAAGGAACCAGTAGGTGTTGTGGCTGCAATTACGCCATGGAATTTTCCAGCAGCCATGATTACACGCAAGGCCGGCCCAGCGCTTGCTGCGGGTTGTCCAATAGTTATAAAGCCAGCGAGTTCTACCCCTTTCACTGCGACTGCGCTGATCGAGTTAGCAAATCGTGCTGGGATTCCAAAAGGCGTAATTAATTTACTTAGCGGGTCTGCTCGAGCCATCGGTGGAGAAATGACCCACAATCCGACGGTACGAAAACTATCTTTCACAGGTTCCACGGAAATCGGCAAAGAACTAATGTCGCAGTGTGCGGGAACAGTTAAAAAGGTCTCCCTTGAGTTGGGTGGGAACGCCCCGCTAATCGTTTTTGATGATTGCAATATGGAAGAGGCGGTAGCTGGGGCAATGGCTTCTAAGTACCGCAATACAGGTCAAACTTGTGTGTGTGCTAACAGAATTCTAGTACAAGATGGTGTTTACGAGGAATTTTCCCGTAAGTTTGCTCAGTCGGTTGGAGAACTAGAGGTGGGATCTGGCTTGGACCACGGGGTATCACAGGGACCATTAATTGACATGGCCGCTGTGGAAAAGGTCGAAGAGCACATTAAGGATGCACTAGATAAGGGGGCGAGGCTAATGGTGGGAGGTGAAAGACATCCATTGGGTGGGCAGTTTTTTCAACCCACAGTGCTCTCTGAGGCGACTAATAATATGAAGGTAGCGAAAGAGGAAACCTTTGGCCCAGTCGCTCCAATATTTCGGTTCTCTACAGATTCGGAGGCCATTAAGATGGCAAATGACACTGAGTTTGGACTTGCCGCATACTTTTTTAGTAGGGACATAGGTCGAATTTGGAAGGTCGCAGAAGCGCTTGAATACGGCATGATTGGGATAAATGAGGGGATAATTTCTACAGAAGTGGCCCCTTTTGGGGGATTCAAGGAGTCAGGTTTAGGCCGGGAAGGTGCAAGAGAAGGCCTTAACGAGTTCTTAGAAACGAAGTACCTATGTATGGGTGGCATATAATGGTTATAGATCGGGCGTAAGGTTATAAAAATGCAATTTGATTACGACTTATTAACAATTGGAGCTGGGTCCGGTGGTGTGGCAGCCACTCGCCGTGCTGGAAATTACGGGGCTCGATCAGCTATATGCGAGGTCGATCGTGTGGGAGGCACCTGTGTTTTAAGGGGATGCATTCCGAAGAAGTTTTTAGTCTATGCTGCCCACTTCGCCCAAGAGGTTTCCGACTCAGTGGGGTATGGCTGGGCTACAGGAGATGTAACCTTAGATTGGGAGAAGTTAATTAAGCGTAAGGACTTGGAGTTGGATCGGTTACATGGAATTTATCAAAATATGCTGGATAAGGCGGGAGTAGAGGTGCTGTCGGGTAGGGCCTGTTTGTTGGATGAACACAAGGTCATGGTCGAATCCGATAAAGGACGTCAGGAAGTAACGGCAAAGAATATACTGGTTGCGACTGGTGGCTGGCCGCAGATTCCAGATGGCATGGGGTCCGGTCCTTTTCTTACTTCAAACGAGGCCCTTTCTCTTGAGAAACTTCCGCAGAGATTAATTGTGGTAGGAGGCGGGTATATAGCGGTAGAGTTTTGTGGCATCTTTAACAGTCTTGGTGTTGAAGTGATTGAGGTAATAAGGGCAGGCCGAATTTTGCGAGGTTTCGACTGGGATGTGAGGTGCCATTTGCAGAACGAGATGGTTCGAAAGGGGGTCAAAGTGGAGTCGGGGGTGACTATCAGTAATGTGACTGAGGTCTCAGAAGGGTATAAGGTTAAACTTTCAAGTGGTGCCACAATAGAGGCAGACGAAATTCTTTTTGCTACGGGACGAAATCCAAATACATCTGGGCTAGGGCTTAAGGAGGCAGGCGTACTGTTATCGGAAAACGGGGCTATTAAGGTTGATGAGTGGTCCCGAACAAGCGTTCCAAATGTCTATGCTATTGGAGACTGCACGGACCGCCTAAATTTAACCCCTGTGGCTATTGCAGAAGGCCGAGCATTGGCTGATTCACTCTATAATGAAGACCCTAAAACAGTCGATTATGACAGCACTGCAAGTGCTGTGTTCAGTCAGCCTCCAGTTGCCACAGTTGGTATGACGGAGGAAGAAGCACGCGGTAGGTTTGAATCTGTTTCTGTTTATCAGTCGGAATTTCGTCCATTGAAGGCTACTGTTAGTGGTGACGAGGGGAGGACAATGATGAAACTCGTCGTCGATGAGAGTTCTCGTAGGGTAATAGGTTGCCATATGGTTGGGGAGGATGCACCGGAGATAATACAAGGAATGGCGGTGGCCTTAAAATGTGGTGCAACTAAAGAACAATTTGATGCTACAATGGCTATCCACCCGACAGCGGCCGAAGAGTTTGTTACAATGTATGATGCAAAAGTTGGTCCCCTTGAATAAGTCTTTATTGATACTACGATAGTCTGCGGTAATTGATGTGAGTTTTGAAGGATAGGTGAATTTATGACTGAGGCTTGGAGTTTAGAGGGGTGGCGCAAGCTCCCGATAAAACATCAACCCGTATATGCTGACCCAAGAGCCCAAGCGGCAGTTGAGGATCAGATAAAAATGTTTCCACCGCTAGTGTTTGCGGGCGAAGCGAGAAGCCTAAGAAGTCGGCTTGCGGATGCCGCTAATGGACACGCCTTTCTTTTGCAAGGAGGTGATTGCGCGGAAAGTTTTGCAGAGTTTCATCCAGACCACATTAGAGATACCTTCAGGGTTTTGTTGCAAATGGCGGTGGTGCTAACCTATGGAGCTGCGTTACCGGTGATTAAAGTTGGAAGGATGGCTGGGCAATTTGCTAAGCCGAGATCGTCTGATGTCGAGGCTCAAGATGGTGTTGAGTTGCCTAGCTACAGAGGGGATATCATCAATGGTATCGAGTTTTCTGAAATGTCCCGCCTGCCAGATCCTGGAAGGATGTTACAGGCTTATTCTCAGGCAGCCTCAACTCTAAATCTTATTCGGGCTTTTGCTCAGGGAGGATATGCTGACCTTCATGAAGTGCATCGTTGGAATCTTGGTTTTGTTTCGGGTAGCCCGCAATCGGAGAGATACCAAGACTTGGCGGACAGAATTGGGGAGAGCCTCGCCTTCATGGAGGCCTGCGGTCTAACAACCGATGGGGTTGCTGAACTCCGTCAGACGGACTTTTTTACGAGCCACGAGGCGTTGTTGTTGGGTTATGAGGAGACGTTGACCCGTGTGGATAGTACCACTGGCAGTTGGTATGATTGCTCTGCTCACATGTTATGGATTGGTGACCGCACAAGATCCTTGAACGAAGCACATGTAGAGTTTTTGCGGGGCGTACAGAACCCGATTGGCGTTAAGGTTGGCCCGTCCATGGACCAAGAAGAGCTTCTAAAACTTATTGATATCCTAAATCCAGGCAATGAGGCTGGCCGGTTGACACTGATTGCTAGAATGGGTGCTGATAAGATAGGTGAATTGCTTCCACCTCTTTTGGCCCGGGTAAAGGCGGAGGGGAAGGTCGTTTTATGGGCCTGTGACCCGATGCATGGGAATACTATTAAATCATCAACGGGTTACAAAACGCGGCCATTTGATCGCGTTGTTTCCGAAGTGGAGCAATTTTTTGGCGCGCACTTGGCAGAGGGTACTTATGCGGGTGGGGTACATTTTGAAATGACTGGCCAAGATGTAACCGAGTGCACTGGTGGTGCCCAAGAAATAAGTGAAGAAAGTCTGCGAGACAGATACCACACGCATTGCGACCCTCGACTAAATGCCTCCCAAAGCATAGAGTTGGCCTTTTTGATTGCAGAGCAGTTGAAGGCACAAAGGAATGATATTTCGGGAGAGACAACGGCTGCGTAAGAGTGAAATATTCTAAAGGCTTAAACCAGAAACCGGCCAGACGAACTGGGGCTCCTGTATCAGGGGTTTAATTGCCGTAGCATGCTATTTACACCACCTAACTTTGATGACTGATTTGCGATATGTCTGATTTTGAATCCTACCTCTCAGCCCATTCTGATAGCTATTTTAAGCGAACTCGAGAAATAGTCAGACGTAACGGGGATAGTGAAGTGACATATGCGGTTTTCATGCGGAGGCCGGTTATTTTTTGTCCGAAGCTGGCCTTTGAGTGGATTGAAACAGCGGCAACTGAAAGAGAAACCAAATTTTCTATAGAATCCTGTTTCAGCGAGGGTGACCATGTTGGAGCGGGAGAGGTGCTATTCTATATATCGGGCCAGATGTCTCATTTGGTTGATCTAGAAACGACCTACCTTCAAAGACTGGGGGCGCCCTGTGTAGCGGCTTACAACGCTTATCTCATGTGCACCTACTTGCCTAAGGTTTCTTTTCTTGCCATGGATGCTCGGCATTGCGCTGGTGCGGGTATGGCTGATCTTATGGCGTATGCTGCCAGCGTCGGTTCTGCAAGCGCAAAAAAGAATGCGGGTTCAGTGGGTTTTATCGGTTGCGCAACCGACGGCACCGCGCATTATTTTGGGAAAAGAGCGGGGTTTGGCACCATGCCGCATGCTTTAATAGGATATGCAGGTTCTACTATTAAGGCTGCGGAAATGTTCCACGAGACGTTTCCCGAACTGCCACTAACAGTTTTGATTGATTATTATGGTCAGGAAATAACAGATTCTATCGAAGTATGCCGACGTTTCTCTGCCTTTGCTGAGGAGGGTAGGCTCAGTCTTCGAATAGACACACATGGCGGACGCTTTGTGGAAGGGTTGGACACGGCACGGTCCTACAGTGTATTGGAGCGCCACGTTCCTGAGGCAGTTCGCACATACAGAACTGAGACCGAACTGAGGTGGTTGGTTGGCACAGGAGTAACAGCTGCTGCCTTATATCATTTGAGAGTTAATTTGGATGAATCTGGTTATAAGAATGTAAAAATTGTAGCGAGTTCTGGATTTGATATGGCTAAATGTAAGTTAATGGGGCAGGTAAAAGCGCCGATAGATATTGTGGGTACGGGTTCCTACTTACCGGAAAACTGGTCAGAAACCTATGCCACGTCAGATATTATCACCTATGATGGGAAATCGGGGGTAAAAATAGGCCGAGAGTTCTTGCTGCGAAAGGACGATTAGAGAGATAGCTGCTTTTTCTCAGAGTAGGTGATCTAGATATAGGATTAAGATAGAGATTAGGGTCGTGGTGAGCATTAATTTTGAAGTATAAAAATGTCCAGGCAGGCCAACGGAGCTAGCCCTTTTATTCGAGATGAATTGTTGTTTCATTAAATTGCCGGATTAGGAATGAATAAAGATTTTCGTATAGCACTGGCCCAATTGAACCCGGTCGTTGGAGATATGGAGGGCAACGTAGTTATGCTACGGCAGGCGCGCTCGGAAGCTGCCCGTGAAGGAGCGGACCTTCTGGTAAGTGGGGAGCTCTCGATCACTGGATATCCCCCCGAGGACCTTGTGTTGCAACCTGGATTTTGTCGGGATGTAGAGAGTTGGGTTAAGAAACTGGCGGTGGAGACACTGGATGGGGGGCCAGCGGTATTAGTGGGCGCACCATGGTATTATGAGGGGCAGTTGTACAACGCCGCACTCTTGTTAGATGAAGGAGAAATAACCGCCCAAAGGTTCAAGCGTCATTTGCCAAATTATGGTGTTTTTGACGAAGTTCGGGTTTTTAAGCAAGGGCCAGTGGCCGGCCCTGTTCCTTTCCGTGGCGTCAGAATAGGAATAATGCTTTGCGAAGATATGTGGTTTGAGGAAGTTGCGGAGACTTTGAGTGAGTCGGGGGCACAGATTTTGGTGGTCATGAATGGTTCCCCCTATGAGATTACTAAAGAAAATAGCAGATTAAATTTTGCGGTAGCTCGCGTACAGGAAACAGGACTTCCCCTAATTTATGTAAACCAAGTTGGTGGACAAGATGAGTTAGCTTTCGATGGTGGATCCTTTGTTCTAAATGCAAAGAATACTTTGTGTTTGCAGGCTCCCCGGTGGGAGAGATCGGTAGCCATGACCCGGTGGAACGCTTTGGATAATGGACAGTGGTCGTGTAAGAAGGGGAACATAGCTCCGGAGGTTACAGGTCTAGAGGCTGTTTATTCAGCAATGGTGGTGGGTATAAGAGATTATGTTCAAAAAAACAAATTCCCTGGTGTTATTGTGGGTTTATCTGGCGGAGTCGACTCTGCATTGTCCGCAGCGGTCGCGGTAGATGGCTTGGGTCCGGAAAGAGTTTTGTGCGTAAGAATGCCATCTCGTTTTTCCTCACAGCATAGTTTGGACGATGCGGAGAGCTGTGCTCAACTTTTGGGTGTAGAATGTAGAACTATACCGATTGAGCAAGCCCACCTTTCATTTGATGGAATGTTAGGGGAAATTTTTTCTGGATATGCCCCGGATTCGACTGAGGAAAATATACAGGCTCGTATAAGGGGCCTTATTTTGATGGCTATCTCCAATAAATTGGGCAAGATGGTCCTAACTACCGGAAACAAGTCTGAAATGTCAGTTGGATATGCAACCTTATATGGTGATATGTGCGGTGGATTTTCAGTTCTGAAGGATGTCTATAAGACAAAGGTATACGAACTTTGCGAATGGAGAAACAAACATTGGGAAGATCGGTTCCGAGGCCCGCAGGGCCAGGTGATACCAGCCACTATTATTACGAAGGTCCCTTCGGCCGAATTGCGGCCAGATCAATCTGATCAAGATAATTTGCCCGCGTATGACGTATTGGATGATATCTTAAATTGTCTGATAGAGCAGGAGCTAAGTAATGTAGAGATAATGGATAAAGGGTATAGTGAGGCCTTAGTGAAAAAAGTGCGTAACCTTCTTTATCTGGCAGAGTATAAACGGCGGCAAGGTCCACCTGGGGTTAAAATAACTGGTAAGGCCTTTGGTCGGGATCGTCGCTATCCCATTACTAATGGTTATCTTCGGCTAGATAATTAAATTATCATAAGAATCATGACTTTACAGTTATATAATTCGTTGGGCAGAACCAAGAGTAAATTTGTTCCATTAAACCCGAATGAGGTAAAGCTCTATGTCTGTGGGCCAACCGTCTACAGTGATATACACATAGGTAATGCTCGACCGATTATAGTGTTTGACGTGTTGTATCGGTTACTAAAATTTTCTTATCCGCGGGTCACGTATGTTCGAAATATTACAGATGTCGATGATAAAATTTTAGCGCGTGCCAAGGAATTAGGTGAACCAATAAAAGAGCTCACGTCACGAACTGTTAAACAATTCCATCAAGATATTGCTCAACTAGGTACTATCGATCCTGATCATGAGCCTCGCGCCACGGATCATATTCGCCACATGATCCAGATGATTAAAAGGCTTGTCGACGCTGGATTCGCGTACGTAGCCTCAAGGCATGTGTTGTTTCATGTTCCTTGTGTTCCTAGTTATGGGATGCTTTCTGGACGGTCGCGGGATGAAATGGTAGCGGGCGCTAGGGTAGAGCCAGCCCCATACAAAAAAGATCCAGGTGATTTTGTGCTTTGGAAGCCCTCAGAGAAAGGCGAAATGGGCTGGGACTCACCTTGGGGAAGAGGCCGTCCAGGTTGGCATATAGAGTGTTCAGCAATGAGCACAGAATATCTTGGTGCAGATTTTGATATTCATGGGGGTGGTGAGGATTTAATATTTCCACATCACGAAAATGAGATAGTGCAGAGTTGTTGTGCATACCCAGACACTGGCTTCGCCCGTGTATGGTTGCATAATGGCTATCTCCAATCCGAGGGTACTAAGATGTCCAAATCATTAAATAATTTTTATACCGTGAAGGAGTTGTTGGGGGTTGGAGACCGCCAGAGAATGTGGCGAGGTGAATCTATTCGCCTAATGATGTTGGGCACTCAGTATAGGCAGCCGCTAGATTTTCGGGTTCAGGGAATAGAGACTTCAAAGAACAAATTGGACCGATGGTACAGGGCCGCCTCACTCGGAGCTCCATCTGATGTTGATCCATCGAGTAAGTTTTTGGAAGCTTTGAGAGACGATTTGAACACTCCGTTAGCAATATCTGTCTTGGACTCTATGTGTGGGAGAATTCTTGCAGGCGATGACGGGAGATCCAGGCATATTGAGGAATTTATTGCAGGTGCTCAAATGTTGGGGTTGTTTCGATATGAGCCGCGCATATGGTTCCAAGGTGGTTCACCTGAGACTGAAACAAGGGAAAAGACTAAAATTGAATCCTTAATCGAACAGCGAACATTGGCAAAAAGAGAAAAAGATTTTGAGAAGGCCGATTATATTAGAAAGATATTAACAGAGCAGGGCGTGATCCTCGAAGACAAGCCGGATGGTCAGACTGTATGGCGGTGGTCGACATGATTTTGGCAAATTGTAGTTTCGCAACGGAAATTTAGTGTCTGGTCAGTAGGTAAATAAGTTGGTGTAGGAGCTGTGGATAGAACGGAAGAATTAAAAGCGGGCCCAGCAGTTATTTTGGTAGAGCCGCAACTCGCGGAGAATATTGGAACTGTGGCTCGGGCGATGCTGAATTTTGGCCTAACTGATTTGCGATTGGTAGCGCCACGGGCTGACTGGCTTGATAAAAAAGCAACTGCCACCGCGTCCGGTGCAAATATAGTGTTACGCGGTGCTAAAACCTTTGGGAGCACTGAGGCCGCTATTGCGGATCTGCATACTGTATATGCTATGACAGGGCGGCGGCGTGATTTGACAAAAGTGGTAATGGTGCCCAATAAAGCTGCAGCTAGCATGTTTGAAGATGTTAACGCCGGAAAATATCCTGGTATGCTCTTTGGGCCTGAGGCCAGCGGGCTAAATAACGATGATATTGCATTATCGGATGCTGTTGTATCTGTACCTACGAACAACGATTTCAAGTCGCTTAATTTGGCTATGGCAGTGCTTTTACTTGGCTATGAATGGTTTTTACAGCTGGATTCAGGACGGTTAGCTGAGGTTCTCGAGTTGGGCCAGGGTAGGCCAGCGACTAAAAAGGACTTACATGGGCTGTTTGACCATTTGGAAGGGGCGCTGGATGCATGTGGTTTTTTCAGAGTACGAGAGAAACGTCCTCATATGGTTCGAGGTATTCGGAATATTTTTCAACGATCGCACCTAACGGAGCAGGAAGTTAAGACCTTCAGAGGGGTTATCTCTGGTCTTGTTAGCCACGGTGCGGATCCCAGGAAAATGACGAACGATGGTTGACGTTAGGAAATCCGCGCTTATAGTGCATTTTTCACTTTTCCTCGTGGGGTCCCGTATTAACAAGCTGGAGTATCAATGAGTAAACGTCAGAGCTCAAAATATAAGATTAACAGGCGGTTGTCCGTAAACCTTTGGGGGCGTCCAAAAAGCCCATTTAACATTCGGGAATACGGGCCTGGCCAACATGGGCAGCGAAGGCGCAAGGTCTCCGATTATGGGACCCAACTGCGGGCTAAACAGCAATTACGGGGATATTATGGTAATATCAATGAAAAGCAGTTTCGGCGAATATACGCTGAGGCGGTGTTGGCACGTGGTGACACGAGTGAGCAACTGATTGGGCTACTTGAAAGAAGATTGGATATTGTGATTTATCGGATGCTGTTTGTCCCTACGGTGTTTGCAGCGCGGCAGTTAATCAGCCATGGGCATGTCATGGTTAACGATCGACGTGTGAACATTCCTAGCTACCGCTTGCGGGAGGGTGATGCGGTGGAAGTAAGGCAAAAATCGAAGCAACATCCGGTTGTGCTTGAAGCCATCCAGACACCAGAGAGGGATGTACCTGATTATATGGAAGTGGACTTTGAGAAACTTAGAGGTACTTTCATTAGGACACCACTTTTATCGGATGTGCCATTCCCAGTCCAAATGGAACCCAATTTAGTGATTGAGTACTACTCTCGGTAGGTATTTTCAAAATTGGATTCCACCTATTAAGGGGGTGCGGTACTTTCTTATTCTACCCCTAATTCTATGCCTTTTTCGCTGAACACTGAGCTCAGTTCTCCAGCCTCGTGCATTTCCCGAATAATATCGCATCCCCCGACAAATTCTCCCTTAACGTAAAGCTGGGGAATTGTCGGCCAATTACTGTACTGCTTTATCCCTTCCCGGACTGCTGGCTCATTCAAGACATCGACGCTTTTGAATTGTACTCCCAGGTGGGTTAACACTTGCACTACCATGGCGGAGAACCCGCATTGTGGGAATATAGGAGTACCTTTCATAAACAACACCACAGAGTGGTCATTTATTTCCTGTTCGATTCGCTCGAATGTTGGGTTATTCTGGTCGTTGGCCATGTTTATTTTCCTTTGTTATCGCTTTTACCTACACTTCGTCTGGGACCGACGTATGGAGTGCTAGGGCATGAAGCTGGCCCCCCATGGCGCCTTTTAGTGCTTGATACACCAGTTGATGTTGCTGAACGCGGCTTTTCCCTCTGAACGCCTCTGACGTCACGTAAGCGGCGTAGTGATCTCCATCACCTCTAAGGTCATCAATTCGAATTTTCGCGTCAGGCATGGATCCTAAAATCAATTTTTCTAGTTCAGAGGCATCCATTGCCATTTTAACTTCCTTTGAATAAAATTAGTTTTAGCTAACGTTGGTATAGGATGGAAACCACCCTGTATGCAACTTGTTTAGTGCTTGGATTGGTATTGCATCGCCTGAATTTAGTGTCAATGCGGTTCCTCCGACCCTCCCTATTTCAGCTAAATTAACCTCTGCCCGTAAGGCTTTTGCGGAAATAATACCGACAGCCTCCTCAGTTGTAGTCAGAATATACCGGCCTTGATCTTCCCCAAACAGCCAACTTGCGGTTTCCTCACCTTCTAGCGTAATCCCCAGGTTTCCAGCCAAACACATCTCTGCAATGGTGACTAACAAGCCGCCATCCGATATATCGTGACAAGCCGTTACTAGCCGTTCTTTGATTAACTTTCGAACGAAGTTGCCGTTTTTATATTCCAACGAGAGGTCTACTTCAGGGGGAGACCCAAAGTCTCCATTAAAAATATTTCTGGCAAAAAGAGACTGCCCCAAATGCTTTGGCGCACCGCCGACTAAAAGCACTCTATTGCATCGAGCCGTAAGAGCTAGGTCACAGCGTAGGCCGATATCTTCTAATATTCCAACGCCGCCAACCTGGGGAGTCGGTGGAATATTAGAATTCTCTGTTTCATTGTAAAAAGAGACATTGCCAGAAACGACTGGGAAGTTCAGGGCACGGCAGGCCTCCGACATCCCTTCAATCGCTTTTACAAACTGGCCCATTACCTCTGGTTTTTCTGGATTTCCAAAGTTTAAGCAATCTGTAATAGCGAGTGGCTGGGCGCCGACGCAGGTAAGGTTTCTCCAGCACTCGGCAACGGCCTGTGCTCCACCTACTTTGGGTTCCGCCACGCAGTATCTGGGAGTACAATCAGCGGTAACAGCTATAGCTTTATTAGACGAGTGTATTCTAATCACAGCAGAGTCGGAGCCTGGTCCTGTTGCGGTATCTGCCATTACGGAGTAATCATACTGTTCCCAGATCCATTTCCGTGATGCGAGGTCTTTGCCTCCAAGCATTTTGCTGAGAATTTCTAATGGTGCAGGTAATGAGACGGGAAGGGCAGGAAGCTGGGGTGGCATAGGGGGTTCTACCCAGGGTCGTTCATAACTAACACCATCGGCTAAAGGTTTTACTGGTACCGAGGCCGCCACTTTTCCTCCTGCTTTTAGGACTATGTGATCACCGTCGGTGACCCTGCCAATGACTGAGAAATCTAGTTCCCACTTTTCGAATACTCCCCTAGCTTGGGCTTCGGACCCCGGCCTTAGAACCATGAGCATACGTTCTTGGCTCTCTGAAAGCATGAGCTCATAAGGGGTCATGCCCTCCTCTCGGCTCGGCACTAAATCCATATCCAGTTCTATGCCGCCTTCCCCTTTAGATGCCATTTCTATAGCTGACGATGTCAGGCCAGCAGCACCCATATCTTGAATGCCTGTTATCGCATCGCTTGACATTAATTCCAAACAGGCTTCTAGAAGTCTTTTTTCGGTGAATGGGTCCCCCACTTGAACAGTCGGACGCTTATCTTGAGAGTCTTCGTCGAAAGATGCTGAGGCCATAGTGGCGCCGTGGATCCCATCTCTACCCGTTTTTGAACCCACGTACACAACGGGGCTATCTACCCCTGTTGCACGGGCATAGAAGATGCCATCTGCTGCTGCAAGCCCAACACTCATGGCGTTGACAAGGATATTTCCATCGTATCGAGTATCGAACGTGCACTCGCCTCCCACAGTAGGAATACCCATGCAGTTGCCATAGCCTCCGATTCCCGCAACTACGCCATCTAATAAATAACGGGTTTTTGGGTGATCTTCGTGGCCAAAACGAAGGCAATTCAGTGAAGCAAATGGGCGGGCGCCCATAGTGAAGATATCTCGCAGAATTCCGCCAACTCCGGTTGCGGCGCCTTGATATGGTTCAATATATGAAGGGTGGTTGTGGCTCTCCATCTTGAAAACCAGAGCTAGGCCATCTCCAATGTCTACGACGCCAGCATTTTCTCCTGGTCCGCAAATAACCCAGGGAGCCTCCGTCGGAAGTTTCGACAGCCATTTTCTCGAAGATTTGTATGAGCAGTGTTCGCTCCACATGGCGGAAAAGAGACCGAGTTCAGTAAAATTAGGGGAGCGTCCCAATATCTTTTTGATACGATTGTACTCTGCCTCTGTTAGACCCATTCCCTGGGCAGATTTTAGGTTAACCGAAGTCATACAAGCTCATTCACCAACGCGGCGAACATGGCTCTTCCATCTGTGCTTCCATGTTCCAAGTCGGTAGCTCTTTCAGGGTGTGGCATCATCCCTAGTACCCGGCGAGATTTACTGAGAATGCCGGCAATAGACATTTGGGAGCCGTTGGGAGACTTATCATCATTAACAGAGCCGTCCTTCATACAGTAGTGAAAGGCAATCCGGTTTTCAGAAGTCAGGCGTTCAAGGGTTTCAGGGTCGGCATGATAATTTCCCTCATTGTGGGCTATTGGCATGGAAACCATGTTATTTCTCTTGAAACCGCTAGTGAAGATGGAGTTCGAAGTGGCTACTTTTAGTGTAACAGTTTTGCATATAAATTTCAGGTCACGATTTCGAAGTAATGTCCCAGGTAGCAATCCACACTCTGTCAGGACTTGAAATCCGTTGCATATTCCAAGAATGGGTATCCCGGCGGAGGCTTTCTTTAGCACCGATTCCATTACTGGAGATCTGGCGGCTATGGCGCCAGCTCGTAGATAGTCACCATAAGAAAACCCACCAGGAATCGCTATGAAATCTACCTCGGGGAGTGCTGATTCGCCGTGCCATACCATCTTGACCTCTGCTGAGGCATATTTTCGAAGGGCTGACGCCACATCTCTATCGCAATTTGATCCCGGGAACACGACCACAGCAGCTTTCATATGAACAGCCGGCTATTTATTAAAGTTGAATAGTTAATCAAGTTATTATCTCAATGGAATAGTCTTCTATAACGGTATTTGCTAAAAGTTTTTCGCACATTAGCCGTGCCGTTGCCTCCGCATCTTCAGGTTTTGTCTCATTAATAGTGAGTTCAAGAAATTTTCCTTGACGAACTTGACCTACCTGAGGGAAGCCTATTCTCTTAAGAGACTGCTCGATGACCTTCCCCTGAGGGTCTAGCACACTGGGCTTAAGAGTTATATGAATACGAACTTTCAAGGTTTTTCTATTGAGTTGTATCAGGACCATGAAGATCACGAGGGCTTCCCTCCGGGAAGATTCCCAGGCGCCGAGCTACTTCTTGGTATGCTTCTTCCACTCGATCTAAGTCACGACGGAAACGATCTTTATCAAGTTTCTCGTTAGTTTTCAAATCCCACAAACGGCAATTGTCTGGGCTTATCTCGTCCGCCAAAACCGTTCGAACCTCATCTCCTTCATAGAGACGGCCGAATTCTAGCTTGAAATCAACGAGCGTGATTTCTAGTCCCAGAAATAATCCAGATAGAAAATCATTTATCCTGAGAGCCATCGCTAATATTTCATCAAGTTCTGTTGGTGAGGCCCAGCCAAAAGCTGTTATATGCTCTTCCATTATCATTGGGTCATCTAGTTCATCAGACTTATAGTAGTATTCAACGATAGATCTTGGTAGGGCTGTCCCTTCTTCAAGCCCAAATCTTTTGGCTAAGGATCCGGCGGTTACATTCCTCACGACAACTTCTATGGGTATGATCTCAACTTCTTTTACAAGTTGTTCCCGCATATTAAGGCGGCGAACAAAATGGGTGGGTATCCCAATTGCGCCTAATTTTGTCATTAGGTATTCTGAGATTCGGTTGTTTAATACCCCCTTGCCAGTAATAGTTCCCTTCTTTTTATTATTGAAAGCGGTCGCATCGTCCTTGAAGTGCTGCACAAGAGTGCCGGGCTCCGGGCCTTCAAATAGCACCTTGGCTTTGCCCTCGTATATTTGTCTTCGCCGCGACATGTTTGTCTCTTTCCAAAGATATAGGAGTTTTAGCAACGGGTCATACTGTTATGGCTAAAGCTGCCAAAGAGATTATCGATCTTTTAACCTATAAGTAAACCACACACAACGGCCCCATCCCAAATATAGCATATATTACCAGGGGAAGGGCCGCACTATACCCAAAATTCGGTGCCTTTATGATGTGTGTTTGCTCGGGTAAAATTACTCGACTATTATGGTTATTACTTCTGAGTGAATTGGTGGATTATGTGGCAAGTGGTAGTGGTCTGCTAATAACAATTGGAGAGAGTGTTTCCCTGGAAGGAGTTCAATTGTTGTTTGGGTTTGTCCACCACCAAAGTGGCGATAATTTTCGTCGGAAGGGATAGGTTCGTTGAGTGGAGGCAGTGCAGCATCAACGATTAGGTGATGGTGCCCAGTGCCTGTCTTTTCCACTCCTGCTGGAGCGACCCCCATACCATCTAGTCCAAACAAGATAGTCACAGGGGAGGAAACAGTATCTCCATTCACCGGGCTAATTATATACACACGAGTTCCGACATTTGACTCCATGGCATCATCCGAATGTACCACGATCGGTGTTAAGCAAATTAAGCCGGTAGCTAATAGCGCAAGCTTTAAGTATAAATTTTTGAACATTTATTCCTCCTTGAAGGCACTGATCTAGGCGAGTTCGTGGTCCATTATCCCGGACTATGGGGCGTACGTCCAGAATAAGAGCACGATCCACGACGATTTTATTTCTCTGTTGAGAACCTTATCCGGTAGTAGGGTGATGGGCTGGGATACCCATCAGAGAAGTGCCAAACTGGTGGGACAGTAGAAAATTCAATAGAGGGTAAGGCGATTAAGGAACTTGAGGTTGTCCCAAACCCCGTTTCCGTCCAAATACGCATTGCTTCTGTTGGTCCCGCCTGAGGCTCATGGACACGACTGGCTAGCAAGTCTTTCCAGGATTGCCAATTATCAGATTCTGGAATGGGTTCCGTTGTTTTTCTAAATACGGGGAGATAGGTTTTTATTCGAGAGGACCTATAATCGTTGATATCCCAGGATGTCAACATTGATAATCCGAAGGGTATTGGTTGCACATGAATGTTATCTGATTGCTGGGCGCAGCGATGGGCTACCCAGAATGCATCCCTATTGTCAGCAACAACCATATTGAAGGGGCGGTACGCCAGACCATTTATGTTGGAGAGAGATTGTGCAGCGGATGAGGCGTCGGCATGCTCGAGTGCCTCCAATACTAGTTCTCCACGGCTGCGTTTATTTGCTTCAGTGCCTAACGTACCTGTGCGATTGAGAATGGCTGCGGTTACCCCATAATCGTTAATGCCCAGCCAGCTTCCTCCAGCTTCTTTATCCAGGCCACCAACAGTCGTTGGCCGATCGGGCCAATGCCGTGCCGGGGATAGCCAGGGTCGACCCAGAGCCTCATCTCGGTTTGCGCCGATTATGATTGGCCACTTATGATTCGGCCGTCGCAAAATTATCAAAGTACACATCTGAAATCATAACCTGATTTATATGTAGATTTGGGCAACGTGGTCCCCATAATTGGCGTATCAACTTGCAAACAAGATAACGTTTTTTTTCATAAGTATCTTACATAATGGTATATAGGTGTGAATTATAGTTTGGGAGAAAAATAAATAAGCACTTTTAAGAATGGGGAAAAGGCGTTGAAAGCCGATTTCAGCATCATTAGGAACTACAATTTAAGGCGACGGCCTGGGAGAAATAAGCGATTAGGGCTTTGGGCCCCAGATGAGCTTGGATTCTCAGGAGCGAAAGCCGATCTCTATGCAAGAGAAGTTGTTTTGGCTGATTTTGATGAGCCGGGCGATAATGACGTTCTTCGGAAGATTTTTGCCGACTTTGAAAAAGGAAGCGTGGTCATAGATCCTTCAAAATTGGATATGAGACGGATCAGTTGATGTCCGTGGCGAAGCAGCAGCTTATACATGAATAAAACTCATATACACCACCTAAAAAGTTGACCTATTTCTCTGGGTTTAAGAAAAGACGCGGCTAAAAATGTCGTCCAGATATTTTAGTTCATTGGATGAATCAAAAATTCGATCTAATTCATTTTGTGGGATATGGTCTGCAATTTCAGGGTCCGTTTTTAGGCTTTCTCTAAAGCTACTTCCTTGCTCCCACGTGCTCATTGCATTTCGCTGCACGGCACGATAGGCCGCTTCCCGGCTGAGTCCGGCTTGAGTGAGTAATAGGAGAACCCGTTGAGAATGAATGAGGCCACCTAAACTATTCAAGTTCCGAACCATATTATCCGGGTAAACCAGTAGTTTTTCTATTACTTTAGTCAGTCGACTAAGGGCAAAATCCAGGGTTATTGTGGCGTCCGGCGCTATCAAGCGTTCTACAGAAGAATGAGATATATCTCGTTCATGCCACAAGGCAATGTTTTCCATTGCTGGTGCTACCGTGGAACGCACTACCCGGGCTAGGCCCGTTAGGTTTTCTGTGAGAATGGGGTTCCGTTTGTGTGGCATGGCAGAGGAGCCCTTCTGACGAGAGTCAAAGAACTCTTCGACTTCCCGAACTTCTGTGCGTTGAAGATGTCGAATTTCAGTCGATAATCGTTCCACCGAACCTGCCACAACTCCTAATGTGGCAAAAAACATAGCGTGACGGTCTCTGGGGATCACCTGAGTAGAAATTATTTCGCGGGTTAGACCTAATTTTTTTGCAACATACTGTTCAATTTCAGGGTCCAGGGTAGAATAGGTTCCCACCGCTCCCGATATTGCGCAAACTGATACCTCTTTTTGTGCCGCTTCAATGCGCTCTTTTGCTCGTGTAAACTCAGAATATGCGTATGCAAGCTTCAGTCCAAAAGTCGTTGTTTCTGCATGTATCCCGTGGCTCCTTCCCACGCAAACGGTATGCTTGAACTCATGCGCCCTATTTTTCAGCACAATACATAAATTTTCCAGATCGGCGCACAAAATAGTACATGCGCGATTGAGTTGTACTGCAAAGGCCGTATCCAGTACATCAGAGGAGGTTAGGCCTTGGTGCATAAATCGCGCTTCGTCCCCTATATTTTCAGCCACGTTAGTTAGAAACGCTATTACATCATGTTTGAGGTCTCTTTCTAGCTCATCAATCCGCGCAATATCAAATTTTCCACGGTCCATGATTGCTTTAGAAACTCCTGCAGGGATTATGCCCAGGGTCTCTTGTGCTTCGCAGGCGTAACGTTCAATATCAAGCCAGATCTCAAAGCGAGTTTTGGCTTCCCATAGTGATGACATTTCGGGACGGCTATAACGAGGGATCATATGCTAATCTCATCTTCAAAGTGGAGAGCTGATTATTATTTGTGGCTTTATTATTAAATTGTACTAAATACAATATCCAACATGGGTCTAAATTAGAGATTATAAACACTTTAACTCCAACAGTCGAATAGCAGGAATATGGAAAATCTGTGGTCCCAAAAAGAAGCTGAAGAGCTAGCTAAATATTACAAGGCACAGGGGGTTGGCCGGGATATCGCCATGCGGGTCTATAGCTCTCGTTTGCTTGGTGGTGTTTCAGATCTTGTTCTTCATGGTGGTGGTAATGTTTCGGTAAAGACCCGGGAGGAAGATTTTTTAGGTCAGACTGTGGAGGTTTTGCGGATCAAGGGTTCAGGGTGGAACATGGACACAATTGAACCAGATGGTTTGCCTGCCGTGAGACTTAAGCCGTTACAAGATAGCGTTGCATTGGACAATTTGAGTGATTTCGAGATGGTGAATCTTCATCGTACCAGTTTGATGGATAGCTCAGCCCCGAATCCCTCAGTTGAAACACTATTGCATGCGTTCTTACCACACAAATTCGTGGACCACACTCACTCTAACGCTATTTTAGCCCTTACCGATCAAGTGAATGGAGCGCAAATATGTCAGGAGATTTTTGGTTCTAGGGTAGCTATAGTTCCTTATATAATGCCTGGATTCCACCTCGCAAGAAGCGCTCTGGATGTATTCAGGGCCAGTCCAGCCTCTGAAGGCTTGATCCTGTTAAAGCATGGTATTTTCACTTTTGGCGAGACGGCTGAAGAATCCTACAATCGTATGATAGAGCTAGTTACCTTGGCCGAATTTAATATCCCGGATTCTGCAGTGCCTAATGTGCAACCGGTTGCTGATTCTGTGCCAAGTCATGACTTGGGCCCAGTTATTAGAGGTAAGTGTGTGGTATCAGGCCAGGGAGATGGGGAGGCATATCCATTTGTTGTTAGTTTTCGCACCAGCGCCGCCATCAGGTCATACAGTATGTCGAGGGAGGCGTCGCGGTTAGTGATGTCCGGGCCAGTGACGCCTGATCATGTTATTCGGACTAAGCCGTGGCCGCTACTGGTGGATCCCCCTAAAATTGACGAGTTATCCAATTGGGCCGATTATTTTGGCAAAAAGCTGCAAGACTACGAGAATCACTACCATGATTATTTTGCACGAAATAACTCCAAAGAACAAACCTCTAAAATTGCTCTAGACCCTCTACCACGAGTTATCTTGGTGAAGGACATTGGCCTGTTTGCCCTAGGGAAGGATTTAAGAACCGCAAAAATTGTGGCTGATATAGCTGAGACTAATGTTCGCGTTGTGAGTGATGCCGAAAGAGTTGGAAAATTTGAGAGTATTTCTGAGAAAGAGATTTTTGACATCGAATATTGGCCATTAGAGCAAGCTAAGTTGGGAGGGGTTCCTAGGTCTAAATTGTCAGGAAAGGTAGTTGTGGTGACAGGGGCTGCGGGGGCCATAGGTAAGGCGATTGCTGAGGCGTTCCATGGTGAAGGTGCTGAGGTGATTTTGCTTGATTTTTCCGAGGAGGGATTAAAATCAACAGCTGAGTTTATGGGAGGGCATCCCATATGTTGTGATGTCACGAATCCCGAAGAGGTAGCTGCGGCTTTTAAGCAAATAAAATCCCTTTGTGGGGGAGTTGATATCCTTGTATCCAATGCGGGGATTGCGTTGGAAGGGCGCATAGGGGACGTGCCAGACGAAGTTTTAAGACGGAGTTTTGAGGTAAATTTCTTTGCTCACCAGAATGTGGCTAGCCGTGCTGTTGAGATAATGCGGACTCAGGGTATGGGGGGTGTACTTTTGTTTAACGTTTCTAAGCAAGCTGTGAATCCTGGGAAAAATTTTGGGCCGTATGGGCTTCCAAAGTCGGCAACCATGTTTCTGTCTCGTCAGTATGCTCTTGACTATGGTGGGGATGGCATTAGGTCTAATGCTGTAAATGCCGATAGAATCCGGTCTGGTATTATGACTGCTGAAATGATCGCGTCACGCGCGCAGTCTCGTGGGCAAGATGTGGAGCAATACATGAGCAGCAACCTTTTGGGACAGGAGGTGGGTGCCGAACATGTGGCTAAGGCATTTGTAGATCTTGCCTTATCACCCAGGACAACGGGTGCTGTGCTAACGGTTGATGGGGGCAATATTGCTGCGGCTCTGCGTTAGCCAATGAATTGTTTGAGTTGTATTAGTAAAATGCATCATTCTTTGTCTATGTTGTCGGGACGCATTTATAGTTTGCACCTGTACTGCGGGATACGTAATTCAAGCTAGGGAGTATTGTTATGTCGAAGAAGGTAGAATTTTTATTTGATGTGGGCAGTCCCACAGCTTATCTGGCCTATACCCAGTTGCCCCTTATTGCAGAGAAGACAAATGCCGAAATTGAATGGACGCCGATGCTGTTAGGGGGGCTTTTCAAAGCTGTCGGGAACCAGAGCCCGGCTTTCCTCAAACCAAAATCGGAGTGGATGTCGAGAGATATAGCGCGGTTTGCTGAGAGATATGGTGTTCCTTATCAGAAAAATAAGCACTTTCCCGTTAATACACTTCATTTAATGCGTGGTGCTATCGCCGCTCAGGAGGAGCAAAATTTGCCTGAATACCTTGATTGTGTTTTCCGTGCCATGTGGGTGGACTCAAAAAAAATGGATGACCCTGAGGTGGTTAGCCAAACTTTTGAGGCCGCTGGGTTGGATCCAAAGCATATTTTTTCTAGAGCACAAGAGCAGCCAGTCAAGGACGGTTTGATCCGTAACACCGAAAGTGCAGCAGAAAGAGGAGCTTTCGGAGCTCCTACTTTCTTTGTTGAAGGTGAGATGTTTTTTGGCCAAGATCGATTAGATTTTGTGGAGCAAGCTTTGCGAACCTGAGCCATTAAAAATTTTCCGAATTCTGGTGTGTCATGGGCGAGAGTGTCATGCGTCCATAGAGGATCTTAGTACGGTGGGCAATGGTATCCTTTAGGTGATAAGGTAAAAATTTTATGGCCATTTTTGGTGACGCCAAGGGAATGCTCAAATTGGGCCGATAAAGACCGATCGCGAGTCACTGCCGTCCATCCGTCTTCTAAGATTTTTACGTCGAGCTTTCCCTGATTAATCATTGGTTCGATTGTAAAAAACATTCCCTCTGCAAGCTCCATGCCGTCTCCCTCTTTCCCATAGTGCAGAACACTGGGTGCGTCATGGAATACCTGTCCTATTCCATGTCCACAGAAGTCTCGCACGACCGAATATCGATGTTTTTCGGCAAAAACCTGAATTGCGTGTCCAATATCCCCCAGGGTAGCTCCTGGTCTAACTACTTCTATGCCCCTCATCATGGCTTCATACGTAATTTCCACGAGCCGACGTGCCTTAAGCGGAACCTTGCCCACGAGAAACATTCGGCTGGAGTCGCCATGCCATCCTTTTAAGATGACGGTAATATCAATATTGATGATATCTCCATCTCTTAATTTCTTGTTCCCAGGGATGCCATGGCATACAACATGATTGAGTGAGGTACATATTGATTTGGGGAATCCCCTATAGTTGAGTGGGGCTGGTACCGCATCTCTGTCAACTATGAATTCGTGGCATAAAGAATCCAGTGCATCTGTGGTGATGCCTGGTTGCACATGCGGTGTGATAAAATCTAAAACTTCGGCCGCCAGAGCCCCAGCTTTTTCCATTGAAATAAAATCGCTTTCAGAGTGGAGTTTTACCTCACGGCCATCCGAGAAAATCTTGTTTTTTTCTTTAATCATAGTTTTTATATAGTACGTTTAATGTGACAGTGATTAGTTAGCTTGTTTCTCCAAATCCCTTAAACCAGGTATTAGTGTATCAGAATCCAAGGTAATTTATTGGGCATAAAAGTCTAACGTATCAGTCTTATTCTCCTGTCAAGGCAGATTGCTTTAGTAGTTAAACGACATGAATAACACAAGTGTTCCACACCACTGCTTGTTGCTTTAATAAAAGCATTGTGGTACTCGGGATCAATATCTTTAGCAATCTTAAAGGTTGCACAATCCTCTCTTTGCACGAGATACACCATCACGGCCCGGTGGCCAAGTTTCACCATATTAGATAACTCTCTTAAATGCTTTGCTCCACGGGTTGTTACTGAGTCAGGAAACTCGGCACTTTTTCCTCGTTTAAGGTGAACATTTTTAATTTCTACAAAGCATTTTTCTCCGCTGGATTTCTCGAGAAGAATATCTATGCGAGAGGATTCTCCATATTTTACTTCTCTTCGAAGGCTGTGGTAACCAGACAACGCCTGTATTTTATTATTATTAATAGATTCAGCCACTATGCTGTTTGGATGATTTGTATTTATTCCGACTAGTGAATCTCCGATTCTAATCAACTCCCAAGACCATCGCAATTTCCGAGAAGGATTTTGGGCAGGAGATACCCAGACTTCGGACCCTGGTTCTTTCAGTCCTGTCATTGCTCCGGGGTTAGCAACGTGCGCTGTGACGATTTCCCCTGAAGGAAACTCAATATCGGCCAAAAAGCGTTTGTAGCGTTTCAATAAGGTCGCCTGGACTAACGGTTCCACAAATTCCATTACCGCACATTAGAACACTTGGGCCAATAGGTCTATCAGTGACTTGGTCTTTCGCGCTTGGGTGGGGGAGCTGTTTAGGTTATAACCCTTTTGGGTCTGGGAGGATCAATTAAGATGATTGCTAGTAAGAATCCAACTGCATGTGTACTGATTATTGGGAATGAAATTCTTTCGGGGCGGACAAAGGATGTGAATCTTAATTTCATTGCCACCCGGTTGACCGAATTGGGAATACGATTAATGGAGGCTAGAGTTATCCCGGATGCATCAGATGTGATTGTAGACACAGTGAATAATTGCCGGGGCCGATATGATTATGTGTTCACTACTGGCGGTATAGGGCCAACCCATGACGATATCACTGCGGATTGCATTGCCAAGGCTTTTGGAGTGGGGCTGGTGAAACATCCTGAGGCAAGACGATTAATAGCAGAAATGTGCGAAAAAAATGGTGTCGAGCTGAATGAGGCACGTTTGAGAATGGCAAATGTCCCTGAGGGTGGGATATTAGTCAAAAATCCGGTTTCGGGGGCCCCAGGCTTTAAGATGGAGAATGTGTTTGTGCTGGCAGGTGTCCCAAGGATCATGCGAGATATGTTTGCTGGATGCGAGATTCATCTAGAGGGTGGGAAAAAAATTAAGAGCCGAACAGTAGTGGCTTATCTTGCTGAAGGTGTTATTGCTGAGCCCTTACGAGATCTTCAAGCTCGTTATGAAGACGTTGAAATGGGTAGTTACCCTTTTTACACTGATGGAAAATTTGGAACGAATTTGGTTCTACGCAGTGATAATGATCTTAGCTTATCGGATGCTGCAAAAAAGGCGGCAGAACTGGTTCGTAGTCTGGGTGCTGATCCAGAGTTCGAGTGAAGTGATTATGTCGGTAGTTGTGATTAGTATTGATGAAGTTATCATTCGGGTGCAAACGTTGGATACGCGGACAGCGATGAGTATTATGGCTGCTTGTCCTATAGAATCCACTGCGATTAAATGGGGCGAGGAAATTTATTTCTCTACACTGGTTTTGGTCCCTCGCGAGGAAGATTCAAAGTCAATTGTTGAGAGAGGGGAGGTTGCTTATTGGCCTGAAGGAAAAGCAATTGCGATTGGTTTTGGCCCTACTCCAATAAGCAGAGAAGGTGAGATTCGTTTGGCAAGTCCCTGTAACATATGGGGCCATGCGCTTGACGATGTCGGGGCATTGGGCGCTGGAGAAAATGGTGACAGAGTGGTAGTCCAATTAATGACGTTGGAACATGGCATGTAGCGCTGATTAGTTCGCAACTTTATCTACTTTATTTTTTTTGTAACTCGCGTAGGGCTCGCAATGCTTTTTGCCGAATAATTTGGGCATAGGCATCTTCGGTTCCTAATCTTGATATAGCTTTTTCCAGATGGTTGCTGGCAAGGCCAATGTTATCATCGCTTAATCTCAATAGGCCCATCGCATATTCAAAGTGAGCCAGCCCGGAATTTGGCTGTAATTCTAAAGCGCGTTGGTAGGCAGCTAAGGCATTTTCTTCGGTAGCCCCGTACAGCATCTTTGCCATAAACCCGGCAGCAGCTACGATCTCGGCATTCCATGAGCCAATACTTAAATGGGCCTTAAAATTCTGTGGATCAAGTTGAACAGCCCTGTCCATGGCTGTTTTCGTCTTTTCAGCAAAACCACCCGTTAACGCTTCAGCAACGCCGATAGTTTGGGCGTAACGCCCAAGTGTATGGGAAACTTCCAATGATGCAGCGCTGCTGTTGGGATCAAGTTCAACTGCCTTCTTCGCATAAGCTATGGCCCGCTCAAAATGTTTTTGTTTGTCGCTATCATTTGCGATTTCGTAGCCATGGATAGCTAAAGCGCGGGCTGCCAGCGTGAAGCCTTCAGATCCCCCTACATCAGCGGCAATTGCAGATGCTTCGANNAATTTTCCGTNTNNCATTAATTTGGTGGCGGTATGAATATCATCCGAATAGGCGATAGGAGCTACCAAAATGGAGACCAAGAACCAAAACAAGGTGGTTTTAATCCAGAAATTTTTCGCCATCTATATTTCCTAATAATAAACGCAAATCGTTTTGGTGAGTGGAGTGGAAAGGTGGTGGTCGGCGCGGCGAGACTCGAACTCGCAACCGCAAAGCGGGACAGATTTTAAGTCTGTTGTGTATACCAATTCCACCACGCGCCGATTGGTCTAATTTATAATTTCAGAATTAAATACGGGGGTATCATGTCGTAAGACCTCAAAATGTTAACTTATTTAATGTATCAGCCTCTACCTAAATACGGCATTTTCGTNGCCATAATAGTNAGAAACTGCGCATTTGCATCTGGAGGTCGGCTGGCCATATACAGTATCGCTTGAGAAACATTATCTACGTCCATTGTAGGTTCTATCATAGTTTCTCCATTCGCTTGAGGAACTCCATTTTTCATGCGAGCGGTCATATCAGTAGCTGCGTTTCCAATATCTATTTGGCCACAAGCAATATTATATTGCCTTCCATCTAGAGATGTAGATTTGGTCAATCCCGTTACAGCGTGTTTTGTTGAGGTATAAGGCGAAGAGAACGGACGAGGCGCATGTGCTGAAACGGATCCATTATTTATGATTCGGCCACCTTGTGGGTTTTGCCCTTTCATTAGCNTAAATGCTTCTTGGGTGCACAAAAAGGAGCCTGTTAGATTTACTGCCACAACATTAGACCATTGCTCATAGGTCAAATCCTCAAGTGGTACAGGTGGGGCGCCCATGCCGGCATTGTTAAACAAGAGGTCAAGGCGTCCAAACTCTGCTTTAGTTTTTGAGAATAGGGCCACTACCTCGTCGGGTTTAGTTACATCGGTTGCTATAGGTAGAGCCGATGCAATATTTTCACCTGCCATATTTGCCGTTTCTTCAAGTTGTTCGGATCTACGGCCTGCTAAGGCTACGGAATAACCTTCTCCCAATAATGCCAATGCTGCGTATCGTCCTACACCAGATCCCGCTCCTGTTACTATTGCAACCTTGTTAGACGTAGTCATGACCTTCCCCCATCGTAGTAGAGCTTTTGCTTAGGCCCTAAATATCCAGATGTCCACTGAATTAACACTAGGCTGTTGGATAAGATATTGCAGGGTTGATGTGGAAGCAATCAGGAGTTTAGGGTTGGGGAAAACCTTGCTCTTAGCGCTTGAGAGGGAAATGCAAAGTATTCAACATATCTTGGCTTAAAATATAACGGTGACCATTGGCTGGGGTGATAGACAAGGTACAGAGCTAATGTAATATTAGGTGCTGGCTCTTGGCAGGTTTTCCAAGGGGAACCGGGGGGAGAAATGAAGAGACGCGCTTTTATTAAAACTGGAGCTAGGATTGGCGCGGGTATAGCGGCTGCTGGGTTGGCAGCCCCAGCCATTTCCCAGAATCGTGTTCGCTGGAAAATGGTAACGGCCTGGCCCAAAAATTTTCCTGCCCTTGGCACGGGGACCCAGAGAATTGCTGATTCTATAAAACAGATGTCGGATGGTCGGATGGAGGTAAAGGTTTATGGTGCGGGGGAGTTGGTTCCCGCCTTTGAGGTCTTTGACGCGGTACGGGAAGGAGTTGCCGAGGTTGGTCATGACGCTCCCTATTATTGGTTAGCAAAACATTCGGCCATGAACTTCTTTTGCTCTATCCCAGGAGGTTTAACTGCCCAAGAACATGTTGCATGGATCCAGTTTGGTGGTGGTCAGCAGCTATGGGATGAGCTTTATGCCGGATTTGGACTCAAACCACTGTTAGCGGGCAGTGGTGGGTCGAATGTAGGAGGTTGGTTTACGAAGGAAATATTGAGTCTAGCGGACTTTAAGGGTTTACGGATTCGTATGCCTGGTTTGGGTGGCGAGGTCATGGCCCGCCTTGGTGCGGTGCCGGTAAATCTTCCTGGGGCCGAAATTTTGCCTGCTTTACAGACTGGTGCAATTGACGCTGCTGACTGGATTGCTCCCTACAATGACCTCGCTTTTGGGTTCCACAAAGTTGCCGATTTTTATTATGCACCTGGAGTTTTAGAGCCCGGCCCCGCCCTTGCTTTGACCATTAACAAGGAGGCCTTTGAGGCTTTGCCAAATGACCTGCAGCAGATNGTAAAAAGTGCCGCAGGTGACGAAACATTCCGTTCGTGGAGTGAGATGACTGTCGGCAATGCTAAAGCACTGCGGGCGCTTGTAAATAAGCATAAGGTAAATCTTCGAAAGTTCCCGGCAGAGGTGTATGATGCAATGCTAAAAGCAGGTGCGGAAGTAGCACGTGAGACCGCTTACAAAGATCCTTTGACTTTTAAGGTTTATGAAAATTGGTTGGAATACAAAGAGTTGTCGATGGAACTGGCTCCGATTACGGAATTAGGTTTCATGTCGCTGCGTGACTCCCAAAGATAAGTGGTTTTTCTGTGGATTGTGAAAATAAGGTCGAGTAGATGGCAAGAGATTTCAATTACGAGGGATTAACTGAGACCATCCCTGTCCGTGATGCTCATCAGATAGATGTTGGGCTTCTTTCGGAGTACCTTCGGGGTAAATTGGATGGGCTTTCTGATGCCCTTGAGGTAGTGCAAATGCGTGCGGGCCAGTCAAACCCTACCTATTTATTGGCGTCGGGTAAGATGGAGTGGGTGCTGCGCAAAAAACCGCCAGGGGAACTTTTNCCTTCTGCTCATGCGGTAGAGAGAGAGTATCGTGTGCAAGAAGCACTTTACTCTACGGATGTTCCTGTGGCGCGCATGCTTCACTTGTGTGAAAACTCAGAAATTATTGGGACCCCTTTTTATATCATGGAGCGCATGAAGGGCCGGGTTTTTCACGTAAACTCAGTCCCAGATGTTAGCAGGGAAGAGCGTAGTCTCATAATAAGTGCGATGAACGATGTCCTGGCTCGTATACACAGTGTTGATTGGCAAGAGTGTGGTCTAGAAAGTTTTGGGAAACCAGGAAATTATTATACGCGGCAGGTGGGTCGCTGGAGCAAGCAATGGGAGTTGTCCAAACAGGCCGAGATACCTGAAATGGAAAAAGTAATCGATTGGTTAAAGGCCAATATTCCAGCAGATGATGAGACTACAGTGGTACATGGAGATTATCGGCTTGGAAATATGATGTTTCATTCAACAAAGCCAGAAGTAATTGCTGTGTTTGATTGGGAATTGTCGACTTTGGGTCATCCGCTTGGGGATCTAGCTTATAATCTCCTGCCCTATTTTAATGCAGCAGATGAGTTCAATGGCGTTAAGGGATTAGATCATGAGAAGTTAGGTATTCCGCACCTGCAGGACTATGTGGAAGAGTATTGCGTTAGAACTAATCGGGCAAAATTTGATTTAACGTTTTACATGGTTTTTTCCCTATTTCGAAGTGCTGCAATTGCTGAAGGGATAGCGGCTCGTGCGGCAAGTGGAATTGCAAGTAGTGAGAATGCAATGGAGGTTGGGGCTATGACCCGCTCCTATGCGGTAAAAGCATGGGATCTGGTGGAAGCGGAAGGACTTAGTTAAGGCAGATGGAGTTTATCTAACCGGAAGATTTTTATCAGTTTTGTATAAACGGTGTTTGGTTTTCTGGACCCGTATACGGAAGGCTGGGCTTTTTTTAGTCATTCCCCAGTGAATTGCGGTCGCCGTTTATTTAAAAATGCGTCCACGCCTTCCACAAAATCTTTTGTTCGTGAACTTTCCATTATGCCTTGTGCCTCAGCCTCAAGTTGGTCACTAATGCCCCTTTCTAGTGACTTATTTAGCAAAGATTTGGCTTTACCATAAGCCGCCGTTGGCCCGTTCCCGAGGCGTTCGGCCAGGGTCATGGTTTCACTCTCTAGGTTCTCAGGAGCTGTAACAAAGTTGATAAGGCCGAGTTCTTTAGCTTTCTCAGTACCAAATCGATCGCTGAGTAGAACAAGTTCCATTGCCTGATGATAACCAATTAGCCTTGGAAGGGAATGTGTTGAGGATCCATCTGGACTCACTCCCAGCATTGAATATGCTAGCGTAAAAGTCGAGTTCTCGGCGGCTATAATCATATCGCAGGCCATGGCGATGGAAAAACCAGCGCCGGCAGCAGCACCATGTACACTCGCTAGGACAGGCTTTGGCATTCTTCTAATCGCTATTATGGCATCATGAAGATCGTGAGTAAGATCCAACATATACCGGTCCACACCATTTCCTATTCGCTCACTGAAGGCCCGTATATCTCCTCCAGCCATGAAGGCAGGCCCTGCTCCCTTTAGAACTACGCAGCGAACTTCTTTATTCATTTCGGCCGACAATATTTCCTCTCTTAATTCTGAGGCAAGAACATGGTCTATTGCATTGAGGGACTCGGGACGATTCAGAGTTATTTGAGACACGGAACCGCTAATTTCTTGTATAACCGTTTTGGACATATTTTTCTCTTCTTCAGACGTTAATGATTCATCAACTCAAATCTAGCGGGGGGCTAGGCGTACCGCACCGTNGAGTCGAATAGTTTCTCCGTTTATCATGTTGTTATCGAATACCGAAATAAGTAATTCAGCATATTCGGTTGCTTTACCTAGACGCTGAGGGAAGGGGGTTCCTTTGGCCAGAGATTCTTGAACATCAGCTGGCAGGCCATCCATCATAGGTGTGTCAAAAAGTCCAGGTGCTATAGTGACCACTCTAATCCCATATTGAGCAAGGTCTCGGGCAGCGGGGAGTGTAAGGCCAATTATGCCTCCTTTGGATGATGAGTAGGCCACCTGTCCAACTTGTCCTTCGTAGCCAGCTACAGAAGCGGTATTTACTATTAGGCCCCTACAACCATCGTCATCGGTATCGTTATTTTGCATTGAGGCTGCTACAGCTTTTAGGACATTGAAGGAGCCAATTAAGTTAACNGAGATTACCTTTGCATAGTCTTTTAAGGCGAGAACACCCTTTTTTCCTATGATTCTCCCAGGGCTTCCTATGCCAGCACAATTGGCCAGAAGAGAAATTTCCCCGAATTCTTCCTTTGCGGCCTCAATAGTTCTGTTGATACCCTCCTCATCTGTTACGTCCATGGCCCAGTAACGGGAGTTTTCCGCGCCNAGTTTTTCGACTGTTGCAGCNGCTCGTTGCTCGTCTAAGTCTATGATGGTTACCTTTCCGCCTCTATCAATAACCTTGCTTGCGGTAGCAGCGCCTAAACCAGAGGCGCCACCGGTAATGATTGCATGACTATTTTTCAGTTCCACAAAAAGCCTCCTCTTAAATCATGGTGAGACGATTTTCTTTCCTCAGCGTATCCATTCTGGTTAGGAATCGCCCCTAGAATTTATGATTGGAATTGCTCACTTAAGATACGCTCTTCAAGGTCGTGTTCAGAGTCGAAAAGCAATTGTATGGTCCGCACCTTCTCTTGTCTGATTGAGACCTGTTTCACACGACGTGCCTCAGTATAATCCGCTGTCGCGCTAACGGGACGTTTCTCCGGCTCTAAAATGCGCAGACGTACGGTGCTGGTCTCGGGAAGAAGTGCCCCGCGCCAGCGTCTTGGCCGAAATGCGCAAATAGGAGTGAGTGAGAGTAGACGCGAGCTAAGAGGAAGAATAGGTCCATGCGCTGAGAAGTTGTAGGCAGTACTCCCAGCGGGTGTTGCGGTCATTACCCCATCGCAAATTAATTCCTCTAATCGGGTTCGGCCGTCGACAGAAATCTCGACCTTGGCTGCGTATCTACTTTCCCTGATCAGTGAGACCTCGTTGATGGCGAGACCTTCAATGACTTTGCCATCCTCGCACTCTGCAGTCATTTTCAATGGATATAGATTGGCTGGTTGTGCTTCGCTGACCCGTTTAGGTAGATCTGCGGTTTTGTAAGCATTCATTAGAAAACCAACCGTTCCCTGGTTCATTCCATAGATAGGAATGTCATGATCTATGTATTGGTGGAGTGTTTCTATCATGAAGCCATCACCACCCAAGGCCACAATGACGGTGGCCTCGTCGGGGGCGGCATTTCCATGCAGTTTCTTGAGGGTCTTTAGAGACTTTTGNGCATTCGGGGTATCCGATGCGACAAATCGTATTTTGTGTTGATCCATGGTTGAAGATGCCTTCTTAGGGTCATCACGAGTGTGCAGAAAGTTATCATAGTTGTGACCGCACAGTATCTGATATAGAGGTGGCTTGATAGGGGAATATAGTTAGCTATCCACCTGTCACACTCATATGACGCTCAACTGCAGGTGACGATGTTCTCCGGTCTATAATAAAATCATGACCTTTTGGTTTGCGGGATATAGCTTCATTTATAGCCTCGATTAGTGCNGTCTCATCTGTACTTTTTCGCAGAGGGCTCCGCAAGTCAGCTGAGTCATCTTGGCCTAGGCACATATAGAGCGTTCCGGTGCATGTCAGCCGCACGCGATTGCATGACTCGCAAAAGTTATGGGTCAGTGGTGTTATAAAGCCAAGCCGCTGTCCCGTTTCCTCAATACGCATGTATCTTGCCGGGCCACCTGTTTGATAGTCAATATCGGTGAGGGTCCAGTTTTTCCGTAGACGGCTTCGTACGATAGAGAGAGGCAAATATTGGTCATTCCGATCGCCAGATATTTCCCCCATTGGCATGGTTTCTATTAGGGTGAGATCAAAGCCATTGTCGCCACACCACTTAATCATATTATCAAATTCTGTTTCGTTCGATCCCTTGAGAGCGACGGCATTAATTTTAACCTTTAGTCCTGCCTTTTTCGCCGCTTCAACTCCATTAAACACCTGTTGAAGATTTCCCCATCGGGTGATTTTTGCGAATTGCTCTGGATCTAGGGTATCGCAAGATACGTTAATGCGACGGACCCCACAATCAAACAGTTCTTCAGAGTACTTCGGGAGCTGGCTACCATTGGTAGTTAGAGTCAACTCGTCCAACTGCCCAGTTTGCAGGTGGCGACTCAAATTTCGAATTAAAGACATTATGTTTTTTCTTACTAGAGGCTCTCCCCCGGTCAAACGTAGCTTTTTTACGCCAAGCTCGACAAAAGCAGAACATAATCTGTCTATTTCTTCCAANGAGAGTACATCGGCCTTCGGTAGAAAGGTCATGTTTTCAGCCATGCAGTATACACAGCGAAAATCGCAACGATCTGTTACCGATACTCGGAGATAGTTTATAGGTCTGCCGTGAGGATCAATCATTTTTGCCNCAACCCTTGAGAAAAAATGGTTATATACACTCANATATATCGAAAATTTGACAGGATGGCAATAATTTGCTGCGTCCTATGTNNGTCTCGCTTGACGGGCTAGTATATGGGACTAAATTCTGTTTCCTAACAAATTATCTCTATTAAACCTGATGGAAACAAAGAGAACTTAGAATCTAATGGACAATTTTATTGATCTTCCTTCGGGCGATGACTTAGTTAACCCTGCTATTCCGCTCAGGGAAAATTTTTCAGAAATTAGGGAAGCTGTCCGGGCCCTCTGTGCAAAATTCCCTGGATCTTACTGGCGAAAAAAGGACCAGGAGCGAAGTTATCCGGAAGAATTTGTGTCGGCCCTGACGGCTGCGGGTTATCTTGGGGCGTTGATCCCTGAGCAGTATGGAGGAAGTGGCCTTCCGATAAGTGCTGCCTCTGCAATTTTGGAGGAAGTTCATCGTGCTGGCTGTAATGGGGCCGCTTGCCATGCTCAAATGTATATGATGGGTACGGTGCTGCGTCATGGCTCCGCACAACAGAAGCAACAATTTCTGCCAGAGATAGCGTCGGGTGATCTCCGCCTTCAAGCTTTTGGNGTAACCGAACCTAATACGGGCTCAGATACCACGCGACTACGTACGTTGGCGATCCGGGACGGAAATGAATATGTGGTAAACGGGCAAAAGATTTGGACAAGCAGAGCTGAGTATTCAGATTTATTACTTCTTTTAGCACGCACAACTCCGTTGGAGGAGACACAGTCGCGTCGGGAAGGACTCTCCGTGTTTTTAGTGGACATGCGGTCCGTTGAGGGGCTTGAGATACGCCCTATCAGAACTATGATTAACCACGCTACCACGGAATTATTTTTTACCGATATGAGAATACCTGCTGATAGCCTTATCGGTGAGGAAGGGCAGGGGTTTAGTTACATCTTGGATGGGATGAATGCTGAGCGGATTTTAATCGGGAGCGAGTCCATAGGGGACGCAAGATTTTTTATTGAACGTGCGACACAATACGCTAAGGACCGAGATATTTTTGGCGGTCCTATTGGTAAAAATCAAGGAATCCAATTTCCAATAGCAAGGGCTTATGCGAACATGGCAGCTGCACGGTTAATGGTATTTAAGGCGTCAGCATTGTTTGAGGCAGGGGAAGCAGCGGGTCCTTCAGCAAACATGGCCAAGCTGTTGGCGGGGGATGCTGCCTGGGAGGCAGCAGACATGTGCATGCAGACATTTGGTGGCTTTGGATTTGCCGAAGAATATGACATTGAACGCAAGTTTCGCGAAAGTCGTCTCTATCAAATCGCTCCAATTTCCACCAATATGATCTTAGGTTATATCGGGCAGCATGTTTTGGGCCTGCCACGGTCGTATTAAAGAACTTGGTGTAAAAAGTGCCCACACTGGAAAACTTATTGGTGGTTTCTTTGGAGCAAGCGGTTGCCGCACCTCTATGTTCGTCAAGGTTAGCCGATGCCGGGGCCCGGGTAATAAAGATCGAAAGAGAAGGCGGAGATTTTGCAAGGAATTATGATAGTGTGGTTGAGGGGGAAAGCGCATATTTTGTTTGGCTGAACCGCGGGAAAGAGTCTTTGGTATTGAACATAAAAGATCGAGAAGATGCTGGTCTTCTCAACAAACTCCTGGCTAAGGCCGACATTTTTATTCAGAACCTTCTCCCTGGGGCAGCAGCTCGTGCTGGGTTTGCTTCATCCTCATTGAGAGAGAGGTATTCNAGGCTTATCACGTGTGACATCTCAGGTTACGGGGACACGGGCTCCTACGCCGATATGAAGGCCTATGACTTATTGGTCCAGGCGGAAACCGGATTGTGTTCCATCACTGGAACNGAGGAGGCACCGGGTCGTGTGGGCGTCTCCGTCTGTGATATTGCGGCCGGCCTTAATGCTTACAGCGGAATTTTAGAGGCCTTGTATTCGAGGGAGAAAACGGGACGGGGTGTTGGTGTAAAGGTCTCTCTGTTTGCAGGCATGGCGGACTGGATGAATGTTCCCTATCTTTATCAGACATATACCGGGTCGCCCCTAGGTAGGCATGGATTGCATCATCCCTCGATAGCGCCTTATGGAGCCTATCCCGCTGCTGATGGCAAGCTAGTGTTGCTGTCAATCCAGAATGAGAGGGAGTGGAGCCGCCTATGTCGAGAAGTTTTTGAGCGACCAGAGTTGGAGAAAGACAGTCGGTTTGACTCACCTTTTAAGCGGGGACTTAATAGAACCGATCTTGATGAGGTGGTAAAGGATAGTTTTGCCCGCTGGCCAAGGCGGGAGTTGATGGAGCAGTTGCGCAAAGCTGGTATAGCTTGTGGAGCCCTTAATGAGACAGAGGATTTAGTGCAGCACCCGCAGCTTAGGACAATAAAGTATGGCACTTCAGCGGGAGAGGTTAGTTTGATTGCTCCGCCAGTTGAGTTTAGTGATGGAGAAAGGCGTTACAGGGGTGTTCCCGGAATAGGCCAGCATAATTCGGCCATTCGTGCAGAGTTGGAGGAGGAGCTCATCGATGAATGACGTAAATTTACAGGATTGGGTGGGTAGAACCGAGCAAAATACGGAGCTTGTTTCACTGCGCCAATCTGTAGGTATGTCAGCCATGTTAGATTATGAGTTAACCCCACAAGCTGGTGATCCCCTGCCCCCCGGTTGGCATTGGATGTTTTTTCCAGAGATGGCCAGGCATTCAGTCTTGTCACCTGATGGGCATGCTCCACGGGGAGATTTTTTGCCTCCGGTGGAATTGCCGCGGAGAATGTGGGGTGGGAATCGATTGAGATTTTTTGGGCCAATTCCGATAGGACAAGAGCTGCGGCGCGAGTCCGAAATTTTGTCTATCAGAAGTAAGGAGGGAAGGTCAGGAAAACTAGCATTGGTAACCATTAGGCATAGTTATTTTGAGCATGAGGCCCTTGCGATGGAAGAAGAGCATGACATTGTGTACAGGCCTGCTGCTAATGGGGAGAACCAAAGTCCGCCAGGTCAGGTTCCAACCAGCCCGGCGGATTGGAGTAAAGAAGTCGTTCCAGATGCTGTATTATTATTTCGGTATTCAGCACTGACTTTTAATGGTCACCGCATCCATTATGACATGCCGTATGTGCGCGACGTGGAGGGTTATCCAGGACTCGTTGTGCATGGACCGCTGACGGCGACCCTGCTCATGGAGTCAGCTAGGGAAAGGTACCCTGAAGAGCTTTTTGAGACTGCAGTAGTAAGGGCTCATCGACCTTTGTTTGCAGGTAATAAGCTTGTAGTTCAGGGCTCGCAAATTGAGTCTGGTGTCCAAATGTGGGCGTTGGATCCGGAAGGTTTCGTGGCAATGACGGTAGATATAGTATTTAAGTAGTGGTTTTAAGGAGGTAGCAGATGGAACAACGTATTCTTGGCAAAAGTGGAGTTAGTGTGTCTCGTCTGTGTCTTGGCGCCATGATGTTTGGCGATCAAACCTCAGAGAAAAACTCTGCAAATATTGTTTCAGCNGCCAAAGAAGCAGGGATTAATTTTATAGATACGGCCGATGTTTACACTAAGGGAAAATCTGAGATCATTACCGGAAAAATCATTCGAAGGGAGCGCGATCACTGGGTTTTGGCGACGAAGGTAGGAAGTGAGTTCGGCCAACCAGGGCAAAATCAAGGTGGGCTCAGTAGAAGATGGATTTTGTATGAATTAGATCAATCCCTGAAGCGGCTGGATACTGACTACATCGATGTTTATTACTTTCACCGCGAAGATCACGCTGCCGACCTTGAAGAATCTTTAAGAGCAATTGGAGATGCTATAACTGCGGGAAAAATCCGCTATTTTGGTTTAAGTAATTTTCGGGCGTGGCGCCATTCTGAAGTAATTCGGTTGTGCGACGAACTAGGTGTCCCAAAGCCAATAGTCAGTCAACCTTATTATAATGCCCTGAACCGGATGCCTGAGGTCGAAGTTTTGCCTGTATGTCGGCACCATGGGATAGGTGTTGTGCCGTATAGTCCGATAGCCCGAGGGGTTTTAAGTGGTAAATATTTGCCTGGGAACAAGCCCAAAGCGGGAAGCAGGGCGGCACGTAAAGATAGACGGATGATGCAGACCGAGTATAGGCCGGAGTCTCTGGACATAGCGCAAAAAATACTAGAATACTCAAGCGNCCGCGGTATAGAGCCCGTGCACTTTGCTGTTAATTGGGTGTTGGCTAATAGCGCAATCACTTCAGTGATTGTGGGCCCTCGCACTTTGTCTCAGATGAAATCATATCTTGGGATATCCAAACATACCTGGACCCAAGAGGATGAGGATTTCGTTGATAGCCTCGTACCTCAGGGACATCCCTCAACCCCTGGGTTTTCTGACCCAGCTTATCCCATCGAGGGCCGAACCTTGGAGTTATAAATCAGCCAGGTCAGCTAGTTCGTAGTTCGGGGAGCATTTTTCCTAACTAAATTTCCTCAGGATTAAGGGAAAGGGTTGTAGTCCCTGCTGAGATAATGGGGGCCAGTAGCGCAGCTGCTGGACCAAGGTGTTGTTCAGCAAAAAACTGAGCGGTCATTTTTTTCTTGTTGCCGAAATTCTTATTTTCGAAATTCGAATTAGCCTGAAGAGCACTTTTCCCTAAAAGCCAACCTGCGGCAACAAAACCAAACATTTTACAATACAGCGTTGCCCCAGAGGCGGCTACTTCTGGTTTGCTGGAGACAGTTGTGCGGATCCATTGAGTTGCTTCTTGGAGCGCATCAAGAGCAGTATTGATTTGATTTGCAGTTGCGGTGAGGCTTATGTCATCGCTTTTCAGCATCTTCTGGATTGTTTCTTGCATTTGGTCGAAAAGCCGATTGGTGGCGGCGATTTCTCTTGGAAGTTTGCGGCGCACTAGGTCTAGTGCTTGTATACCATTGGTTCCTTCGTAAATCATGGTGATACGAGCATCCCGAAGATATTGGGCTGCCCCTGTTTCTTCAATGTAACCCATTCCACCATGTACTTGGATCCCAGTTGAGGCAATCTCAAAACCTTGATCTGTGCTCCAGGCTTTCGCCACAGGGGTCATTAATTCGAGATAGCCTCGATAATTCTCTCTGGTCTCTGGGTCCGGATGCTTTTCGGCTAAATCAATAGCCTCAGCCACGGAGTAGCATAACGCTCTTATTGCCTCCGTCTGACACCTCATATCCATGAGCATCCGTCTCACATCCGGGTGTTGAACGATGGCAATCTTTTCTCGGGATTTTCCCGATATATCATTTCCCTGGACTCGTTCCTTGGCCCAAAGCCGAGCTGCTTGATATGATCGTTCAGCGATTGCTAATCCCTGTACCGCNACATTTAATCGGGCGTTATTCATCATCGTGAACATACAGGCCATTCCCTGATTTTCTTCACCTAGCAAAAAACCAGTGGCCCCTTCATTGTCACCATAGGACATTACTGCCGTTGGGCTGGCCATGTGTCCAAGCTTATGTTCCAGAGATACTACCCTGAGGTCGTTTCTTGTGCCAAGTTTCCCCGTTTGATCTACATTAAATTTGGGCACAATAAAAAGAGATATTCCTTTGGTGCCTTCGGGTGCTCCTGGGGTTCGGGCGAGAACGAGGTGAATAACATTCTCGGTCATGTCCTGGTCACCATGGGTAATAAATATTTTGGTCCCAGAAATACGCCAAGCTCCGTCTTCTGGTATCGCTTTTGTTTTCAGAGCTCCCACGTCAGAGCCGGCGTTAGGCTCTGTAAGGTTCATCGTGCCTGACCACTCACCAGAAATTAGTTTAGGAAGATATGTGGCTTTTTGCTCAGGTGTGCCGTGAACTTGAATTGCCTCTATCGCCCCCTGTGTGAGCATCCAGGCGTTGGCCAGGGCCATGTTTGCGGCTTGCCACATTTCACTTACTGCTATGCCGACGGTCCAAGGAAGGTTTTGGCCTCCATATTTGGATTCACCGGTAATCGATGCCCAGCCTGATTCTACATACTGTTTGTGGCACTCGACAAAGCCGTCCGGCATTCGTACTACCCCATTTTCCAGGCGTGCTCCTTGCTTATCGCCGGCCTGGTTTAGCGGTGCGACAGCATCCTCGGCAAATTTTGCGGCACCTTTGAGCACATGGGAAACCAAATCGGGCGTTGCTTCGCTAAATGCTTCCATCGCGCAGACACGTTCNAAATCAAGCATATCATTTAGGACGAAGCTCATATCTTCGACAGGGGCTCGGTATTTATCGGGCATAAATCACTCCGGCAAGAAAAATTCGTAGGCTTAAATCGATCATAAAGGAGCGAATGTTTCATTTATTATCGTGATACGCAAGGGGCAACCATTTTGGCTTTTTTCTTAAATAGGTACTTCTGAAGTGGCTTTACGAGCACGCTCGCTGCAAGCGATCATTTATGGCTAGTCCTAAGCCTTCGCTTGGAATTGGCATTACTGCTATGCCAGACGAGTGGGTGTCGTCGAGGCGATGCAGCATACAGAATAGATTTCCTGCTGCTTCAATTAGGTTTCCACTTGGGCTTAGATTTTCTTGATATTTGCTGCCTACTAGTGGTTTCGGACCAAACGCCAGTAGAGCTTCTCCGGCAACACAATGTGTTGCATTCATCCGTATTGGTGTCTTGGGAGAGTAGTGGCTTTTCAACATACCCGGAGCTACTATCTTATCTTTGTCGGATGGGTCCAATGCCCCGGTAGCAGGTTTTATTGTTTCCACCGTCACGCCACCTGGCCGGAGCAAAACAGGGATCTTTGATGTTAGGTCGATAATAGTTGACTCAACTCCGATGGGGCAGGGGCCGCCATCCAGCACTAAAGAAACGGTGGAGCCCAAAAATTGTGCTGCGTGTTCTGCAGTAGTTGGGCTTAGGAGGCCAGATGGGTTTGCACTGGGTGCGGCAATGGGCCGCTCAAGTTGGTCGAGTAAGGCAAGCGCTGCAGGATGAGTTGGGTTCCTAAGGGCTATAGTATCTAGGCCAGCGGTAGCGAGTGCGGAAACTTCTGAGTGTCTACTTTTTGGTAATACCAAGGATAGAGCTCCAGGCCAAAATTTGGCTGCTATTTTTTTTGCCAAAGTGTTGAAGATGGCGTGTTGCTCGGCAGCCGTCTGATTTTTCACATGGATAATTAACGGGTTAAATGTTGGACGTCCCTTAGCCTCAAAAATTTTTGCAACGGCCGTGTCGTTGCATGCGTCGGCACCCAATCCGTAGACGGTCTCCGTNGGGAACGCAACGAGTTCGCCGCGGCGAATAAGATCAGCGGCTTCAGTTAGACTTTTGGCTGTTATTTTTTTTATTGGNGGAATGTTTAGTGCTCGAATTTTTGGGTTATTGGTTAAGGNTCGGCTCTAAACGATCCAGGGCCAAACTTAAAATTTCGGGCGACTTTGCATAGCAGATGCGGAAGTATTCTTCTCCACCTTCACCAAAGGCAATACCTGGAGCTAACCCAACGTTGGTTTCCTCGAGTAGTTTTTTGGCAAAGATGCGGCTGTCTGCAACACCCTCAATCCGGAAAAACGCGTAGAAGGCTGCATCTGGTCTAGGCATGGTGACGCGTGACATGCTGCCCAAGCGCTGCTGGATGGTGTCCCTTGCTAGCTTATACTTTTGTACCATGTCTTTCATAAACTTCTCACCCTCTTCAACGGCGGTTATGCCGGCATGCTGCGATGCCGTAGGAGGAGATGCCACATTATACTCCGTAAGTTTTTCCAGGATTGGAATTAGGGTCGGTGGTCCGGTTATCCAACCGAGGCGCCATCCTGTCATCGCCCAGGATTTCGAAAAACTATTCACAATCATGACTAGATCATCTGGTTCGGCAACTTCTAGGAAGGACGGCGCGTAATGTTTATCATAGATAACTCTGGCATAAACCTCGTCGGATATAATCCAGATATGTTTCCTGCGACAAAATTCAAGCAGTGCTTCCATTTCAGCGTGGCTCATTACCCAGCCAGTGGGGTTATTAGGGCTATTAACGTAAATCGCCTGAGTTCTATGATCACAGATCTCAAGCAATTTATCCAATTCTAAGTTCCAACCGTCCTCACGTGGAGAGAGAGGGTTCATTCGGACTTCACCACCCATTATTTCTATGCACCGAAAGAAATTTGGCCATACAGGAGTTACGGCAACTATATTNTCGCCCGGATTAATTATGGTTTCTGACAGCATCATCATGCCGTTCATTGCAGCAGATGTGACGATTATCCGTTTCTCACTTATGATGCGGCCATATAGTGAACTCATATAGGAGCTAAGGCTGGTTATAAGTTCCGGGATTCCCCGATTGGGAGTGTAAAATGTATGCCCTTCACGAAGGGCCTTGTCTGATGCCTTGATTATGAAATCAGGAGTCGGAAGGTCAGGCTCCCCAAACCATAATGGGATCACATCTGNCTGTTGCATCCCTAGATGGGCGATTTCTCGTATCGGAGAAACCTCTAAGTCCCTTATTGTAGGTCGGATCAAGAGCTCTGGTGCACCATTTTTGGTTGTTGTCACGCTACATTACCGCTCCGATTTGCCATGGCACAAACTCATCACTTCCAAAACCAAGCGCTTCACTTTTAGATTGCCGGCCCGAAGCGATATCCAAAATCACATTAAAGATTTGTTCACCCATTTCGGCGACAGTTGCTTCGCCGTCAACTACCGGGCCACAATTAATATCCATATCCTCAGACATGTGCTCAAACATGGCACCATTTGAGGCTAGTTTGATGCTCGGGACTGGCTTGCAGCCAAAGACAGATCCGCGACCTGTGGTAAAGCAAACGATGTTAGCTCCGCCGGCAACCATGCCTGTGATAGAGGCTACATCGTATCCTGGGGTGTTCATAAAGGTGAAACCCTGCGCCGTTACTTGTTCTGCATATTGGTATACATCCACAAGATTGGTCGTGCCTCCCTTAGCCGCAGCGCCCAGGGATTTCTCTAGTATTGTAGTTAACCCCCCCGCCTTATTTCCAGGGGAAGGATTGTTATTCATTTCAGCACCATTCTTTGCTGTGTATTCTTCCCACCATTTTATAAAATCAACAAGTTTCTCCCCAACAGCGCGATTTTCCGCTCGGCGGGTTAATAAATGCTCAGCTCCGTATATTTCTGGAGTTTCAGCTAGGATCGCCGTGCCTCCGTTCCGAACGAGTAAATCTGCAGCGGCACCTAGAGAGGGGTTTGCAGAAATTCCGGAATAAGCGTCCGATCCACCGCATTCAAGGCCAAGTTTTAGATAGCTTGCTGGGAGGGTCTGGCGTGTGGCCTTATCTGCTATGGGTAACATTTCTTTCAGTCGCGCCACTCCTTCTCTTACCGTTGCCATCGTTCCACCCACGTCTTGAATGGTCATGGCTTGGAAGGCATCATCCTGTTGCCAATCGTGCCTTTCCATCATTCCGGCGACTTGGTTTACCTCGCAGCCTAATCCCACCATTAGCATGCCCGCAAAGTTGGGGTGGCCCTTATAGCCATTGATTGTAGCTTGGAGAAAATCCCACCCTAGTCCCGACGCAGCCTGTCCACAGCCGGTGCCATGAGTGTATGCAACAACACCGTCAACATTAGGGTAATTCTGAAGCTCTTCCTCCGTGAAGGCATCCGCGATCATTCGTGCTGCAGTGGCAGAACAGTTAACGGAAGTCATCACTCCCAAATAGTTTCGGGTTGCGACGCTTCCATCAGGTCGTTTTATGCCTTGAAAGGTAGCACGTTCCGGTTCTGGTACGTAATCAGTTGGTTTAGCATCCACTCCAAATTTATAGTCCCGGTCAAAAGACTGCATTTCAACATTTTGAGTGTGGACATGGTCTCCCGCCTTAATATCGGAGGTCGCGAACCCTATAATTTGGTCGTATTTGCGAATGGGTTGCCCAGTTGCAATATCTGAGGTCGCTACTTTATGTCCAACAGGAATTTCATTGGACGTTATTAGGTCTTCTTCCGAAATCTTTGTTTTTTTTGGGATAGTTACTTTTGCGGTAACTACGTTGTCAGATCCGTGTAGACGAATAGTTTCTATCATACTTGAAGACATTGGCGTCTCNCCCCCCTCCCCTTTATCTCGTGCAGGCGTGACACATTAGTGGGAAACTATGGATAGCGCAATCCACAGCTGATGCGCCAGCGGCAACGTTTTTTAGCAGATTGATTTTGTTGTGGTAGTNCTGCGTGTGTTTGAGAGAGGAGGCAATCATTTCGGGGAGCTATATTCATAATTCTGCTATGATTAAGTATAGGCTTTGGGGTATATAACGAGTGTCAACCAAAATATGGGATTTAGTAGCTTATGAGATTAAAGAATAAGTCTGCTTTTGTGACCGCCGCTGGTCAGGGTATGGGGCGGGCTGCCGTAGAAGCATTTCTGCGGGAGGGAGCCCGCGTTTATGCAACGGATCTGGATCCAGATAAATTGGCTGGACTTGGGGATGCGGAATGTTTTGGCTTGGATGTTTTGGATGCCGACCAAATAGCCGCAGCCTATGAGCGAACAGGCAATGTTGATATATTGTTTAACTGTGCTGGGCACGTGCCTGTCGGAAATGTTTTGGAATGTTCGCTGGAGGACTGGGACTTTGCCTTTAACCTTAATGTAAGGTCCATGTTTAGGACAATTCAAACGTATCTGCCTGGTATGGTGGCTGTCGGAGGGGGGAAAATTATAAATATGGCCTCGGTTGCTTCTTCGGTCAAAGGTGTGCCGGATCGGGCTGCATATTCGGCATCTAAAGCCGCTGTTATAGGTCTTACCAAATCCGTGGCCGCTGATTACGTTTCAAAGGGCATTACTTGCAACGCCCTTTGCCCGGGGACGGTGGATACGCCGTCATTGCAAGATCGGATTAATGCCTTCGAAGACCCTAAGGAGGCACGAAAAATGTTTGTGGAACGTCAACCCATGGGTCGTTTGGCCACAGCTGAAGAGTTGGTTGAGATGGTNGTTTATCTTGCGTCGGANTCAGCTNACTTTGTGACNGGGCAAACAATGGTTGTAGATGGTGGAATGTGTTTNTAGNAATATTTGTAGAGAGGATTGATANATGAAGTTGGTGCGGTATGGACGTATNGGCCGGGANAANCCAGGCCTNATAGATGANGANGGTAAGCTCAGGGATTTGAGNGGNANGCTATCGGATATCACTCCNGATANACTTTCTCCGAAAGGNATAGCNAAATTGGATAGGNTAAATGCCAAACGNCTTCCNTTGGTTAAGGGNAGGCCNCGCTTTGGCGTTCCNTGGAATGGACCNGGTAAGATCGTNTGTATTGGGTTGAATTATGTGGACCANGCNAAAGAGACNGGAAGCCCTATNCCNAANGAACCNATTATTTTCCTGAAGGCTAATAGTGCNTTNAACGGACCNAACGATAATGTTGCGATCCCAAGGGGCTCTAAGAAAACTGANTGGGAAGTTGANTTNGGNGTGGTNATNGGAACTANAGCCCANCACGTTTCCAAAAANGATGCCCTTAAANATGTTGCTGGNTATACCATTTGTAATGANGTATCGGAGCGAGAGTATCAGATCGAGCGCGGAGGAACCTGGGATAAGGGAAAGGGCTGTGATACTTTTGGTCCAATAGGACCTTGGCTGGTTACCAAGGATGAGATTCCTAACCCACAAAGACGAAACTTGTGGCTCGATGTAAACGGGCAGAGAATGCAAGATGGTAGCACTAAAACGATGATTTTCGATGTCGCTACACTGATTAGCTATACTAGTAAGTTCATGTCACTGAATCCAGGTGATGTTATTTCAACTGGAACCCCACCCGGCGTTGGGAGTGGCATGAAGCCCCCCAAGTTTTTGAAAGTCGGCGATGTGGTCACCCTAGGTGTAGAGGGACTAGGGCAGCAAACGCAAAAGATGGTGGCTTGGAACAAAATTTAAGCTTTATCCAGGTAACTTAAGTATAGGTGTGATAGAGAAATATTAGGGTGTGGTCGCCAAAGAAACTAGTTGGCGGCTGCATTGCTGGAGAGAAGGGGTTATGAAGATGCCTGAGGGAAAATTCAAAGTAGTTGTGCAGCGTCCGCCGGACGGGAGTTTGTTTGGAAAAAACGCCTATGAAATGGAGAGAGAGGCCCTCGATCCAATAGGAGCGGAGATAGTGGAAGTTGCAGCGTCCACATCTGAGGAATTTGTTGCCCAAGCTAAGGATGCGGATGCAGTAATTGGCCATAATAGGCGCATTACTGCCGAGATAATTTCTGGTCTTGATAAGTGTAGCGTCATTGGTCTTGGTTCGGTTGGCGCGGATACCGTAGACGTTGATGCCGCAACAAAAAATGGAATTGTCGTGACCAATGTTCCTGATATTTTTATTGAAGAAGTAGCGGATCACACTATGGCGATGCTTCTGGCAGCTTTTCGTAGATTGCCTGAGATGCATCGAATGACAGTAGAGGGTGAATGGGCGAAAGGCCGAGAGTTATTATCAGAGTTCCCAAGATTATGGGGGCAAACTATTGGTCTCATATCTTTTGGGAATGTGGCAAAAGCTGTGGCTCGGCGCTGCCATGCATTTGGCTTGCATGTCATNGCTTATGATCCCTATTTGTCAGAATTGGAGATGAGTTCAGTAGATGTAGANCCGGAAACCAGTTTAACTCGCTTACTACAGCGGTCGGATTTTGTTTCTATGCATGCTCCTCTGAATGATGAAACCCGTCACATGCTTACAACAAAGCATTTTTCCTCTATGAAGACATCTGCGATTTTTGTAAACAATGGACGTGGTCCAACGGTGGATGAAGCTGCCTTGATTGCGGCCTTAGAGAATTCAGAAATTGCTGGCGCAGCATTAGATGTATTTGAAGTCGAACCCGTGACGCCAGAATCCAATAATCCTCTGGTGCGGATGAATAATGTAATTTGTTCTCCACATGTTGCTTCGGCATCGGATCGGATGCGCCCCGAGGCTTTGAGGCGGATGGGAAGGGAAATTGCAACGGTTTTGACCGGACGTTGGCCTCGTAGCGCTGTCAATCCTGGGGTGCTTCCGAGGACCGAATTGGTTCGCTGGCAGCCCTATCCGCAAACGCGAGGGCCAAACCGTTAATCAAATATCTTCTCCAATATGGATACTCGTGTTTGGCCCTAGACTTCCAAGCCTATTGTTAGGCCTAACATATGTGGCGATCACAAACGGGACATGGTAAAAGACTTTCTGATGGAGTACTCAGTTTTTTTTAAGAACAGGCTTAAAGATCTGCGTTCTGAGGGGCGTTACCGGGTCTTTGCGGATCTCAAACGGCATGCGGGAGCTTTCCCTCATGCCTCTTTTTATGATCATGATGGTGCTGCGCGCGATGTTGTTGTTTGGTGTAGTAACGATTACCTGGGGATGGGCCAGAATGAATTGGTCAGAGGGTCTATGACCACGGCCATCCGGGAGGCCGGTGCAGGTTCAGGTGGAACCCGTAATATTTCTGGCACTACCCACTATCACGTTTTGTTAGAGCGGGAACTTGCAGACCTCCATGAAAAAGAGGCGGCTTTATTGTTTACTTCTGGTTATATATCTAACGAGGCAACNTTAGGGACGCTGGGAGCAATGCTGCCAGGTTGCGTCCTTTTATCAGATGAGTTGAACCACGCATCCATGATCTCGGGGGTGCGGAATAGCCGATCACCCAAGATAATATTTAAGCACAATGATCCGATGGATCTGGAACAACATTTATCGAAATTGGACCCGGAAAGTCCAAAGATTGTNGCCTTTGAGTCTGTCTACTCTATGGATGGTGATATAGCTCCAATAAGAGAACTATGTGAGGTAGCGAAGCGTTTCGGGGCTATGACTTATCTGGATGAGGTGCACGCTGTTGGCATGTATGGCTCCAAGGGTGGGGGAGTTGCCGAACAGGAAGGTTTGATGGACCAGTTGGATATCATCGAAGGGACACTCGCAAAGGCATTTGGTGTCATGGGCGGGTACATTGCTAGTACTGCCGACATTTGCGATATAATTAGGTCCTTTGCATCTGGGTTTATTTTCACTACATCTTTGCCGCCCGCAATAGTTGCCGGGGCTTTGGCCTCAGTTTCGCACCTTAAACAAAGCCAAATTGAGCGAGAGCAACATCAAGAAAGGGTATCTACTCTTAAAGCCAAGTTGCGCGAAGAGGTTATCCCATTCCTGGAGAATCCTAGTCACATAATCCCGGTAATGGTAGGCGACCCCGTTTTATGCAAAAGAGCTAGTGATATGTTGCTGGATTTACATGGGGTATATGTTCAACCTATCAATTATCCCACTGTCCCAAAGGGTACCGAGCGTTTGCGAATCACGCCTACGCCGCTACATACGGACGATATGATGGATCATTTATTGAANGCGCTGAAGGATGTGTTTGAGCGCTTAAGTATAAAGAGAGCTGCAGCGGCCTGAGGCTTTTGCTGCTTCAACCTATCTGCAATAAAGCGTATATTGAGGTTGTGGGCGTAGAAAGTCTCTCTTTACGTATTCAAAAGAGTCTGTTCACCGAAGGAACATTACCAGGAAACTATCGATGGCATATTTTCTCCAACAACTAATTAATGGAATTACACTTGGAAGCATTTATGGGTTGATCGCCATTGGTTACACCATGGTCTATGGCATTATTGGAATGATCAATTTTGCACATGGTGAGATCTTCATGATAGGTGCGTTTTTGTCAGTTTTGGCGTTTACAATTTTAGGTGTATTGGGCGTAACTTGGTTGCCCTTGGCACTTATTTTGGTACTCCTCTTAGCAATGGTCTTTACCTCTGCTTACGGCTGGGCAGTGGAGAGGATTGCCTATCGCCCCCTCAGGGGTTCGCAAAGACTNGCTGCGCTAATCTCTGCAATCGGGATGTCACTGGCTTTGCAAAACTATGTGCTGCTAACTCAAGGCGCAGGAGTGAAGGTCTTGCAACCCCTTATGCAGGGTGGCTTTCAGGTATACTCCCAGGAAAATTTTTCAGTCACTATAAGTTACGTACAAATATTAATTTTAGTGATAACCACCTCTCTTATGGTTTTATTTTCAAATCTCATCAGCAGGACTGGGTTGGGGAGGGCGCAAAGGGCTTGCGAGCAGGACCGTGGTATGGCGGCCCTTCTAGGAGTGGATGTGGATAAGACTATCTCTCTTACCTTTGTCATGGGAGCCTTATTGGCGGCCGTGGCGGGATTAATGGTCACCCTGTATTACGGGGTGATCGATTTTTTTATGGGGTTTATTGCAGGGCTCAAGGCTTTTACTGCTGCGGTTCTTGGGGGTATAGGCTCGGTNCCAGGAGCAATGTTGGGTGGCATGCTGTTAGGCTTGGTTGAGGGGTTCTGGGCGGGTTACTTTTCCGTTGAATATAAAGACGTTGCTTCATTTGGAATTCTTATATTGGTTCTAATTTTTTTACCTTCGGGTTTACTAGGACGTCCAGAGATAGAAAAAGTCTAAGGGCAAAAAAGAAGTGTCATTGTGAATAACATTCAGCGCAAGCATTTTAATATATACTCTGTGTTCAAAGAATGTTTCTTGATTTCTGCATCGGCTTTTGTTTTGGCTTTGCCTTTGATTGGATTCCGGACCTTCAATGCTACCGAAGGGTTAGATTGGAATTTTAGATGGGGTTATTTGTTGATTGCAGTGATTATAGTCTTTATTGGCAGAGCAATCTTAATCCTATGGCGTCAGATCAATTTTAGTGGAATCGAGGAATATTGGTTAAGAAAATTAAAGCGTGTTAGTCCGAGGGAATCCACTCCTTTCTTGGTTATCTTAATTGGCCTTCTTTTTATTTTACCTTTTCTACCGGAGGTTGATCGTCGAATAGTTGACTTAGCTACACTTGTTCTAATTTACGTGATGTTAGGATGGGGTCTGAATATTGTAGTGGGTCTCGCAGGGTTACTAGATTTGGGCTATGTCGCTTTTTACGCGGTTGGGGCATATACCTTTGCTTTATTGGGCACGGTTCACGACTGGTCATTTTGGGGAAGCCTTCCTGTTGCAGGAGCCATAGCGGCTATGTTTGGCGTATTGTTGGGGTATCCTGTTCTTAGGTTACGAGGCGATTACCTCGCGATAGTAACTCTAGGTTTTGGTGAAATTATCAGAGTTGTTCTCACAAACTGGGTGGAGTTTTCTGGTGGGCCTAACGGAATAGCGGGGATTCCGCGGCCTACGCTGTTTGGACTTGAGTTTACGAGAAGAGCCTCGGACGAACAGAGCTTTCACCATTATTTTGATATTAATTTCTCTGGGGATCATCGGATTATTTTCCTTTATTACGTGATTTTGGCATTAGCGCTCCTTACAAATCTTTTTGTGCTTCGAATTAGGAAATTGCCTATTGGTCGAGCCTGGGAAGCTCTTCGTGAGGATGAAATTGCTTGCCGTTCGTTGGGGATTAATCCGGTCAATACTAAATTATCTGCCTTCGCCTTAGGTGCAATGTTTGGGGGCTTTGCTGGAGCTTTTTTTGCTAGCCGTAACGGATTTATAAGCCCTGAGAGCTTTACATTCATTGAATCCGCTATAATCCTGGCGATAGTGGTGCTGGGGGGAATGGGCAGCCAGATTGGGGTAGTTTTTGCTGCGTCGGCGATAGTCCTTTTGCCGGAGTTTCTTCGCGAATTTTCGGAGTATCGTATGCTCTTTTTTGGTATGGCGATGGTCTTAGTTATGCTTTGGAGACCGCGAGGNCTTATGTCGCATCGNAGACCAACTGTTGTTTTGTCAGNTTCAGACTCAAAATGAGTATGAGAAATTTATTAGAGGTCGAGCATTTAACTATGCAATTTGGTGGTTTGACCGCTATCAATGATCTTAGCTTAGCAGCTAAAAATCAGGAGATTACTGCCATTATTGGACCGAATGGAGCTGGGAAAACCACCGTATTTAATTGCTTGACGGGGTTTTATAAACCTACTGTTGGCCGTTTGAGGCTGTCCGTTCCGGGTCAAAATGAAGTGTATTTGGAAAGGATGGATGACTTTCGGATTGCTAGAGCAGGTGTTGCTCGGACATTCCAGAATATTAGACTTTTCCCAGCCATGTCGGTCTTAGAAAATCTGATTGTAGCGCAACACAATGAATTAATGAGGGCTTCAATGTGGTCGATTGGGGGTTTGTTGGGGTCTCGGAGGTACAAAAAGCAAGAAGAGCTTGCAATTGGAATTGCTTCTGAATGGCTGGACCAAATCGGTTTGAATGGGGCTGCTGACAAAGCTGCTGGAGATCTCCCTTATGGCGATCAGCGAAGATTAGAGGTAGCCCGTGCAATGTGTTCTAAGCCAGCATTATTATGTCTTGATGAGCCTGCGGCCGGTTTGAATAGCCAAGAGTCTGGTGACCTTAATTCACTTCTTTGTGGTATACGAGATGAGTACGGAATTGGAATCCTATTAATAGAGCACGATATGGACGTGGTTATGAAGATCTCTGATCAAGTAGTAGTTCTTGATCACGGACAGAAAATTGCTTCTGGGTCTCCCAAAGTTGTGAGCGAGAATCCAAAGGTAATAAACGCTTATCTCGGTGAGCCAGGTGGGGGATCTCTGCCATCGGAATTGGAGGGTCGTAGATAAATGTTAGTGCTTGATGGGGTGAGTGCCTTCTACGGAAAAATACAGGCCCTGAACCATATAAGTTTGCGTGTGGAAGAAGGTGAAATCGTTACTATGGTTGGAGCTAATGGAGCTGGAAAGTCGACTACTCTAATGACTATTTGCGGCTCGCCTAGGGCGCGAACTGGGAACATTAAGTTTGGTAAACAGGATATCACTAATCATCCAACATTTGAGATTGTTCGTCTGGGCCTAAGTCACGCACCAGAGGGACGGAGAGTGTTCTCTCGCATGACGGTTTATGAAAACTTGCAAATGGGTGGTGTTGTTGGTTCCCCTGGAAATTTTGCAGCTGACATCAACATGGTCTTCGAGCTCTTCCCTATTTTAGAGGAACGAAGGGAACAAAGAGCAGGCACTCTCTCTGGAGGAGAACAGCAGATGTTGGCGATTGGTAGGGCTTTGATGGGCCGGCCACGTTTACTGTTACTCGATGAGCCCTCGCTTGGGCTTGCTCCAATAATCGCTATGAGAATATTTGATGTGATCAAGCAAATAAACCGCGAACAAGGTGTCACCGTTTTGTTAGTCGAACAGAATGTTCATCAGTCCCTGCGGCTTTCCCATCGCGGTTACATTTTAGCAAATGGAAAAATCTTGGCCCAGGGGACTGGGGAGGAGTTGTTATCGGACGCAGATATTCAGGGTGCCTACCTAGGTGGCGCTAGCTGCGTTTCGGGCTGATGCAGTCAGCTTTTCAACACTATTTTTTGATCTTTTTGCTTTTTACAATTCCCTTTATAGGAGGTGCGGCGTTCCTTATGGGCCGCGCCCTGGCCAAGACTTGGAGGTCAGTCTGGTGGGTGGTGCCTTATTCTTTATTGCTGGGGTTAGTTGATCGCTTTTTGGTTTTTGCCCTATTTGAAGGCGAATTATTATCCGTCCTCCAATATATAGGAGGGACCTGTGCCATCTTATGTATTGGTTTATCGGCATACCGGTTATATTTCGTATCAATGCTTGTAAATCAGTATCCTTGGATCTATCAGCGGACAACATGGGTGACGTACATAAATAAAATAAAGGTTCCCTAGTTAGCAAATTAGTTCTTGTAGTTTGCACTGCGACAAAAAGCTCATATTATGTCGCTAGTGTTTATCTATTGTGGAAATCCCGGCTGGTTACTAGCCTTAACGTAAAGAATAGGCCTATACAGGAGCACGACCAATGAAGATGACTTTTTATGTGGCCGCAGCGGTTTTAACTATTTTGATCTCGGCTATCACCCGGAGTTCAGTGAATGCCAATGATATTACTATCGCCGTGGCAGGCCCCATTACTGGGCAATATGCAATATTTGGTCAACAGATGCTCCGCGGNGCTGAAATGGCAGTAGCAGACCTTAATGAGGCGGGTGGTGTTCTTGGGAGGAAGCTCGTGTTGGAGGTAGGTGACGATGCTTGTGAAGCTAAACAGGCCGTAGCTGTTGCAAATCAAATGGCGAATAAAGGTGTGGTCTTTATGGCCGGGCACTTTTGTTCAAGCACCTCTATTCCAGCTTCTGAAGTGTATTATGAGGAGGGAATTTTGCAAATTTCTCCGGCGTCGACTAACCCATTGCTAACCGAGCGCGGTTTCGACAATGTTTTTCGAACTTGCGGTCGGGATGATCAGCAAGGGCAGGTTGCGGGGCAATTTCTGGCCGAGAAATTTCCGGGAAGTAGGATAGCTGTTCTTCACGACAAGACGGCTTATGGTAAGGGGTTAGCTGATGAGACCCAGAAGGAGCTCAAAGCTCGCGGAGTAGAATCAGTCCTTTATGAGGCTTATACAGCAGGTGAGAAGGACTATTCAGCTCTGGTCAGTAAGCTGAAAGCTGCCAGTGTTGATATTATTTATTTAGGTGGTTATCACACCGAGGCGGGCCTTATTGTTCGGCAAGCGCGTGCACAGGGGCTTTCCGCGCGTTTAGTTTCGGGTGATGCCTTGGTGACCGAGGAATTTTGGTCAATCACTGGAGAGGCGGGGGAAGGAACCCTATTTTCGTTTAGCCCTGATCCAAGTAAAAACCCGGAGGCAGCTGAAGTGGTTGAGCGGTTTAAGTCTCAGGGATTTAAGCCCGAGGGTTACACCCTATACACATACGCCGCCATACAAGTTTTTGCTCAGGCCGCAGAAATGGCTGGGTCGACAGCGGTTGATGCTCTTATAGNGAAATTACAGTCAGAGGTATTTGGAACTGTTTTTGGCGATATAGGCTTTGATATGAAGGGCGACGTTAATGCTCCTGGCTACGTATTCTATGAATGGAGTGATGGTAAATACGGCTATACTGAAATGTAGTATCTCAACTCATTCGCTCTATTATTTTTGTTTTAATCCCAAGCCACTTTGCTTCGCATATTCTGATCTTCGAGCTGCATAATTGGGAGCAACCATAGGATAATCCGATGGTAACTTCCATTTAGCTCGGTATTCGTCAGGGCTCATATTGTACGTAGTTCTCAAATGACGTTTTAGCATTTTAAGCTTTTTCCCGTCCTCTAAGCAGATCACGTGGTCGGGGGTGACGGAGCGGCGAATGGGAACAGCGGGTCTCAAAGCACTTTCTTCTTCCTGCAGCGGCTTTTTATCTATTTCAGCCAGGCTCTTGTGCACCGCATGGATGAATTCAGGGACCCGCCCAGCCGGGAGAGAGTTGTGGCGCAAATAGGCTGATACAATTTCCGATGCCATGGCCAAGAGTGACTTTGTATCAGATTCTATACTTGGCGACTGTTGATCCATTCTATCACTACCATAAAGTAATCTAAGATAATTATTACTGTTGGCAGAAGTAATACATGGTGTCAATAGTAATTAACAAAAATTATTTCATTAATAGGTGCTTTTACTATGAATATCTAAGTAATAAATTTGTAAATGATATAATTGAAGACGGGCGCGCATAAGGTTGGGCTCCTTTAGGCTTAGTGAGCTTGCTATTGGGGGTTCAAGATGCATTTAATTACTTAAGTATTGGTGAGTATGTACAACATTTGGGGTTAACTTCTATCGCATCTTGCCGTATGTAGTATGTTTACATTGGTACACGAGGATTGACACTTCGGCTCTATGCGCTGAAATAGAAGACGTGCTGATTGATAATGGATTTAAGCCCTAACAAAATTGTTGCGATTGCTTCTGACCATGCTGGCTTTGGCTTGAAGGCGGTTCTTGATCGGAAAATTAGGTCTTATGGTCTTGGTGTCCTAGATTTGGGGCCTATGGACGACAACTCCGTGGATTACCCGGTGTATGCAGGGAGACTTGCTTCAGCATTAATTGCTGGAGAGGCGGTGCGGGGGGTGGCTATCTGCGGGACGGGTGTTGGTATGAGTATTGTTCTTAATCGGACTCCGGGGGTTCGTGCGGCNGTTTGTTGTAGTCCTGATGTAGCCGAATTGGCTCGGAGACATAATGACGCAAATATCTTGGTTTTGGGAGCGCGAGTGATGGAGGAACCGGTCGCAATACAATGTCTTGATGTTTTCTTTGAAACTGGTTTTGAGGGTGGCCGACATGCGCGGCGAATCGAGCTCATAGATAAGAGTGGTAATAGTAACATATAAAAATATTTTTATAGATGGTTTGTAGTTTAATTTGATGAAGAGTGTAGGGAGTAGAATGCCAGTTACCAAATCAGATAGCTCTCTTTCACAGAGCAGTCTTGCTCAGGAAGACCCAACTATCTACGTTGCTATTGCGGATGAGCGTCGTAGGCTAAATGAGGGTGTCGAACTCATAGCATCAGAGAATGTGGTTAGCAGGGCCGTTCTGGAGGCCCAAGGCTCTGTAATGACCAATAAGTATGCCGAAGGCTATCCCGGCCGCCGCTATTATGGTGGATGTGAATCAGTTGACATAGCGGAAACTGCAGCCATAGAACGAGCTAAAACGCTTTTTGGATGTGAGTTCGCCAATGTACAGCCGCACTCTGGCAGTCAGGCCAACCAAGCTGCAATGATGGCTGTAATCAAGCCAGGCGATACCATTATGGGTATGTCTTTGGCTGCTGGGGGGCATTTGACCCACGGCGCGCGCCCAAATCAGTCTGGGAGGTGGTTCACCCCCGTTCAATATGGGGTGACGNAGACGGATGGACGGATCGATTACGATGAACTTGCGAGAGCAGCGCATGACAGTAGGCCCCGGTTAATTATAGGCGGTGGTTCAGCTTATCCCCGAATCATTGAGTTCGATCGGTTAAGGGAAATCGCCGATTCTGTGGATGCTATATTGATGGTTGATATGGCACATTTTGCTGGTTTAGTTGCTTCTGGAGTCCATCCTGATCCATTTCCTTATGCCCATATTGTTACAACGACCACTCATAAAACCTTACGAGGTCCGCGGGGCGGGATGGTTCTATGCAACGACGATAAACTAGGCAAAAAAATTGATTCGGCAGTGTTTCCTGGATTGCAAGGAGGGCCATTGATGCATGTAATNGCTGCGAAAGCGGTGGCTTTTAAGGAAGCGTTGGACCCGTCTTTCAAGATCTACTCTGAGGCCGTAGTCTCTAATGCACGAGTATTGGGGAAAACCCTACAAGAGAGGGGCGTCGAGTTAGTTACGGGTGGAACTGATACTCATCTCTTGCTTGTGGATCTGAGGTTGAAAGGTCTTACAGGGGATGTTGTTGAAAAGAGTCTGGAGAGAGCTGGCATTACCTGCAACAAGAATGCTGTTCCATTCGACCCTGAAACCCCGTCCGTGACATCGGGAGTTCGGTTGGGGACTCCCGCAGGTACGACAAGGGGTTTCGGAAATGATGAATTTAGACTTATTGGAGAACTAATCGGAGATGTTCTTGATGGCTTATGCGGTTCGCGAGGGCAANAAGGTGAAAACACTGATGTTGAGAAAGCTGTTAAGGCGAGGGTTATGAATCTATGTGAACAGTTTCCCTTGTATTCTGAAAACAACAAAATGTAGCTAGCGGGGAGTAGGTATAGTGCGGTGTCCATTTTGCGGTTTTGAAGATACCCAGGTCAAAGACTCTCGTCCAAGTCAAGATCAATCAGCAATTCGGCGGCGACGTTCTTGCTCAAGTTGTGGGTCGCGTTTTACCACCTTCGAACGAGTTCAGCTCCGTGAGCTTACTGTTATTAAGCGTGATAAAAGTAGATCGCCATTCGACCGGGAAAAGTTGATGCGTTCGGTTAGCATAGCAACCCGCAAAAGACCTGTGAAACCAGAAGAAATTGAACGGATGGTTAATGGCATTGTGAGGCGACTAGAGACTTCGGGCGAGAGCGATGTTTCAAGCACCACCATAGGCGAGCTAATAATGGATGGCTTGTCTCACCTCGATTCTATAGCATATGTGCGCTTCGCTTCTGTTTATAGAAATTTTAGGGAAACGAAGGATTTCGAGGAGTTCATAGATGAACTCCAGAGTGACAAAGATTAACGCGTTTGATCAAAAATTTATGGCGTTGGCACTGCGCTTGGCGGAGCGCGGGTTGGGCCAAGTATGGCCAAACCCGGCAGTCGGTTGTTTACTCGTTTGTTCAGGCAAGATTGTTGCCCGTGGGTGGACACAACCTGGTGGAAGGCCGCATGCGGAAACTGAAGCCTTAAGGAGACTGCCCAAGAAACTAACACCCTTAACAGCATATGTGACCTTAGAGCCGTGCGCCCATCATGGTAATNCCCCACCTTGTGTTGAGGCATTGATCGATGCCGGTGTAACCCGGTGTGTGGTGGCGATTCTAGATCCGGACCCCCGGGTTTCGGGAAGGGGTGTTGAGCGCTTAAAAGCTGCAGGTATTAGCGTCGAGGTAGGGCTGTTGAGTGAGAAAGCTGAGGACTTGAACTCGGGTTTTCTATCGCGTGTAATTAAAAGCGTGCCCATGACAACGATCAAGCTGGCTACCTCAATGGATGGTTGCATAGCTACTCGTTCCGGGAATAGTAAGTGGATCACTGGCCCGACGGCGCGGGCGCGGGCTCATTTAATGAGGGCAGAGCATGATGCTATTATGATTGGTGCGCAGACCGCCCGGCAAGATAACCCCCATCTCACTTGCAGGTTGCCTGGTATGCGGGGTAGATCCCCGGTTCGGGTGGTTCTTGATACTCATTTGTCTTTACCATTGGATGCCCACCTCGTCGCGACTGCTTTGGAGGTGCCCACTTGGATCATAACTGCAACTGAAACTAAAGCCATCCGATCATCACCTTTTGAGAAGGCAGGGGTTACTGTATTGAGAGTTAAGAAAGGCGAAGACGGCATGTTACGAATGGGTGAAATTATGTCCGAGTTGGCTCGTAGAGGTATCACTCGTGTACTAGTAGAAGGTGGTCAGAAAATTATCACGTCGCTGATGCGGGCAGAATTAGTAGCCAGGGTAAGCTGGTTTCGTGCTCCTAGGATTATTGGAGAGGATGGGGTACGAGCCATAGGCGCCCTGGGTCTGGATGACCTGGAAATGGTACGACGATGGAGACGTGTCTCCTGGGAGCAGTTGGGAGAAGATACGCTAGAATGCTTCGTTCATGAGGACTAGGTGCGCAATATGTTTACCGGTATAGTGACAGACATTGGTGAGGTAGTTGAGGTTGATGGTTCTGCCGAGAGAAGGCTGCGGATAAAAACTGGATATGAAGTTGATTCAATAGCTATTGGTTCGTCTATTGCGTGTTCCGGAATTTGTTTAACGGTTACTGACATTGGCCCTGATTGGTTTGGGGTGCTTGCGTCAGAGGAGACTGTAAGTAAGACTTCTATATCGCGATGGGAAGTTGGAAGTTTTGTTAATTTGGAAAGAGCTCTTCGAGTCGGTGATGAACTCGGGGGACACTTTGTCACAGGCCATATAGATGGAATGCTATGCTTAAAGAACTCATTTNATGCAGGAAGTTCTGTTGAGATGATTTTCAACATTGAGGCCTGGGCTAGACCTTACCTGGCTGCTAAGGGTTCTATTGCTCTCGATGGGGTTTCATTTACTGTCAATAAGGTCGATGAGACATCATTTTCCATTAATGTTATACCCCATACAAAACAAGTTACTACTATAGGTAAATTAAGGGCTGGAATGATGGTAAACGTTGAGATTGATATGCTGGCCCGCTACCTGGACGTTGCTTATAGAGTGGGGAACAGAGTTGGTTTTAATGAAAGATAGCAGCAGAAAGAGGGGGCGTGAGCCAAAGTTCCTTTCCACAATAGAAGAAGTCTTGGATGATGCAAGTAACGGCAGGATGCTTGTTCTAGTTGATGATGAGGACAGAGAGAATGAGGGTGATTTGGTTATACCCGCTCAAATGGCCACACCTGAGGCGATAAATTTCATGGCCAAGTATGGCCGCGGTCTGATCTGTTTGGCTCTTCCAAAAGAACGTGTCGACGAATTGAATCTCAAGCCCATGGAACGGAGAAACCCTAGCAGATTTGAGACTGCATTTCTAACGTCAATAGAGGCATCCGAAGGCGTGACAACGGGGATTTCTGCAGCAGATAGAGCCCATACCGTTCGAGTAGCAATCGATCCCCAATCTACAGCGGATGATATTAATACCCCGGGGCACGTATTTCCGCTTCAAGCAAGAGATGGCGGGGTTTTGGTTCGCGCGGGGCATACAGAGGCGGCAATTGATATAGCGCGGCTATCAGGGCTTATACCTGCCGGCGTTATCTGTGAAATCATGAACGATGACGGAACTATGGCACGATTTGATGATTTGGTCGCTTTTTGTCGATTGCACGGACTCAAAATGGCAACAATATCTGATCTCATAGCGTATCGGAGAAAAACAGAGCGGTTAGTGGAACCTATCGCTGAGAAAGTATTTTGTTCTCGCTATGGCGGTTCCTTTAAGATGATCATCTACAAAAATACCGTTGAGTATGCCGAACATATTGCNTTGGTTAAAGGGAATGTTTCAGGTGGCGATGCAGTGTTGGTCAGAGTTCACGCCGTAAATGTCTTGGGCGATTTGATCGGTGAAATGGGGAGCAGTTCCGCTCACGATTTACATCGTTCTATGGAGATGATCAACGATGCGGGGCGAGGGGTTGTTGTTTTAATNAGGGATACATTTGCGGCCAGTGTCTCAGAAGGGTTCGTTAAGAATGACCCTTCCTTGAAGATAGAGGGGTCCTGGCGTGATGTGGGCGTGGGGGCACAAATTTTGCTTGACCTCGGTGTGACGGAAATGATCCTCTTGTCCAATGTCGAGAGAGCCTTTGTAGGGTTGGATGGGTTTGGCCTTCGGGTATTGGAAACCCGCAAGATTGAAGGAATTTTATGAACGCTAATCCCCCGAGCCCTCATGTATTGGTCGCAGTGTCTCGTTTTTATGTGGATATCTCGGAGCAATTGCTGTCCGGTGCTCAGCAGTTATTGCGGGAAAAAGGTGCTACCTCTGAAGTACTCGATGTGCCTGGTGCTTTTGAGTTACCGGCTGCTGTTCGATTTGCAAGTTTATCAGGAACTTTTGATGGCTATGTTGCTTTGGGGTGCGTTATTAGGGGCGAAACTAGCCACTACGAGCACGTATGCACTGAAAGCGCGAGAGCACTTTCGGACTTGGCCGTAAGACTCCAACTAGCTGTGGGATATGGAATTTTGACTACTGATACTCGGGAACAGGCTTGGCATCGAGCCTCCGTCAAGGAGCAAAACAAAGGTCGTGATGTGGCTATAGCATGTCTCCGTATGGTCGAGTTGCGGCGGCGGTTTACGGCCCAGGGTTAAGGGCCCGATAATGACAAACAATAGGCGGCAAAGGCAGCTTGCCCGGTTGGCAGCCGTCCAGGCTTTATTTCAGTTGGAGGCCAATGGGCAGACCGCTGCTTCAGTAATTCATGAATTTAAGGAGTTCCGCCTAAATCAAGCAACACGGGAACAGGAAGTCACTAGCGTTGATAGAGCTCTTTTTTCCCAAATTGTGGCAAGTGTAGATAGGGAAATTCGTGAGCTCGACACCAAGATTGAAGGTGTTCTAGTGGGGGGTTGGACCATTCTGCGCTTAGATCCCACAAGTAGAGCGCTTTTGCGAGCTGCGTGTTTTGAGCTCAAGGGGAGCTCTGTTCCTGCCCGGGTCATAATCAAGGAGTATGTGGATATTGCGGGTGGCTTCGGTGGTAAAGAGGAAACCGCGTTTGTGAACGCTGCCTTAGATACATTAGCACGAAAAATTCGGCAGGAAGAAATGAGCAAAAGGGCTGAAGAGGGGGGGTAGAGTGGCGATGGGCGGTGGCCAACTGACAGATGAGTTTGGGGTCATATCGAGGTATTTTCGCCCGCTTACCGGTGGTAAGCCGGCCGCCCTTGATTTGGGAGATGATGGTGCTGTTATTCAATCAACATCCGGGGCGGAAATAGTGATTACATGTGATGCGCTAATTGCTGGCGTTCATTTCTTGGAGGACAGCCAGCCTCAGGCAGTGGCGGCGCGGGCGTTGCGGGTAAATCTCAGCGATTTGGCTGCCATGGGAGCCGCCCCGGTGGCATATACATTGGCGTTAATGGTTCCAGTGGGGACACCAGAAAAATGGTTCGAAGAGTTTTCTTTACAACTCCTAGAAGACCAGAAGAGGTACGGCATATGGTTGATTGGGGGAGATACCGTGGCGACACCCGGACCCTTGTCAGTTTCCATAACAGCTTTTGGGGAGGTACCTTGCAATTCTGCATTGACTAGATCAACTGCTAGGGTTGGTGACCGGATTTATGTGACCGGCACCATTGGTGATGCTGCACTTGGATTGAGTGTTTTGAAGGGTGATTTGAAACAATGTGATAAAGCGACTATAGAATACTTTGTGAAGCGATTTCTTTGGCCGGAACCTCGACTTTCTGTTGGGAGGGGCATGCGAGGGATTGCAAGTGCTGCGGTTGATATTTCAGATGGTTTGCTCGCGGATATAGGCCATATTTGCGTGGCGAGTGATGTAGGTGCGAAGGTATGGGAATCGTCCATACCATTTTCTTCTAGGGCTGGATCCTTGATAAGCACTGGGGCCGTCCTGAGATCGCAGTTGATGGGCGGAGGGGACGACTATGAATTAGTGCTGGTCGTTCCTGAAAAAAATAATCAAGTCTTTTGGCAAACTACTGTGGAGCACGCGGTAGCCGTAACAGAGATTGGTGTGATTACAGGAGGTAACGAGGTTTGTCTGGTGGATGAGCAGGGAAATTCGATTGGAACTGGGAGGTTGGGGTATAGGCATGCCTTTTAAGACAACGTCGCTTGCGTTATCTGCGTACCTCTGGCATGGTCCGTCCGCTTTGGTGAGGTTTAATGAGGTTTTGCTTTGTGGTTGAAAAGGGTGAGTATTAATACTTAGGTAAAAGGATACAACGTATGTCTATAGCACTGTCTGTCGCCATTATTTGTGGGTTGTTGGCGGTCGTTTATGGTTTGTTTACGACCCGGCAAGTTTTATCCGCGGATGCGGGGAATGACCGAATGAGAGAGATCGCTGGCGCGGTTCAAGAGGGGGCTAGTGCCTACCTCAATCGTCAGTATAGAGCGATAGGGATAGTAGGTGTCTTGATAGGCGCTGTCCTATGGCTGTTGCTAGGGAAAGAAGTGGCTATAGGTTACCTGATAGGTGCTATTCTTTCTGGGGTGGCTGGTTACCTGGGTATGAATGTGTCGGTTCGGGCTAATGTTAGGACAGCAGAGGCCGCGAGGAAGAGCTTGGCTGAGGCATTGTCTATCGCTTTCAAGTCCGGAGCTGTAACTGGGTTATTGGTAGTGGGCCTTGGTCTGTTGGCCGTGAGTGTCTATTACGCCGTGCTTCTTGGTATGGGCGTAGAAACCCGCGTTCTTCTGGAAGCCTTGGTAGGATTGAGTTTTGGAGCATCGTTGATATCTATTTTTGCCCGACTTGGCGGTGGAATTTTCACCAAGGGCGCTGACGTTGGTGCTGATCTGGTAGGCAAAATTGAGGCCGGGATTCCAGAGGATGATCCTAGAAATGCGGCTGTAATTGCCGACAACGTTGGTGATAACGTCGGTGATTGCGCCGGCATGGCAGCGGATCTATTTGAGACGTATGCGGTTACCGTTGTGGCAACCATGCTTTTGGCAGCTATCTTCTTTCTACCAGCGGACCAAGCCGTAATGATGCAGTTCCCTCTTGCAATTGGCGCCGTTTGTATTCTGGGTTCTATCATTGGGACCTACTTCGTTCGGTTGGGGGGTAGCCAAAGTATTATGGGCGCATTGTACAAAGGTTTGATAGCGACAGCAGTTATTTCTGCGGCTCTAATTGCGGTGCTAGTAGGCTGGTTGCTGGGTTTTGATACTCCATATACGTTAACTAAAGCCGGAAACGCTGTGGTTACAGGTGGAGGGTTATACATTTGCGCCTTGGTTGGCCTTCTTGTGACGGGTTTGCTGGTTTGGATTACAGAGTACTACACGGGGACGGACCATCGTCCTGTTAAGAGTGTTGCTCAGGCCTCGGAGACGGGGCACGCTACAAATATTATTCAAGGTCTTGCAGTATCCATGGAGTCGACCGCTCTGCCAGTTTTGGTGATTTGTGGTGGAATTATAGTGGCCTATATAACAGCAGGGTTATTTGGCCTAGCGATCGCAGCGACCACGATGTTAGCTTTAGCCGGAATGGTCGTTGCACTAGACGCTTATGGGCCTGTCACAGATAATGCCGGCGGAATCGCTGAGATGGCTGATCTGCCCGAGGATGTGAGGCGGACCACTGATGCACTTGATGCCGTTGGAAATACAACCAAGGCTGTTACAAAGGGCTATGCCATCGGATCGGCAGGTTTAGCGGCTCTCGTTTTATTTGCAGCCTATACTGAGGATCTTGGCCATTATTTTCCTCAATTGGAAATCAGTTTCGAACTGCAAAGTCCGTACGTCGTGATCGGCTTGTTCTTAGGCGGATTGTTGCCGTATCTTTTTGGAGCCCTTGGTATGATGGCGGTAGGACGTGCTGGTGGTCAAGTTGTCGTAGAGGTCCGTCGCCAATTTAAGGAAATTCCAGGTATCATGGAGGGTACTGCAAGGCCAGAATATGGGAAAGCAGTCGATCTCCTAACAAAGGCTGCCATAAAGGAGATGATTGTTCCTTCTCTATTGCCTGTTCTTGCTCCAATAGTTGTCTATCTTGTTATTTGGGCTGTTGCTGGGCAAGCAGAGGCCTTTACAACTCTTGGAGCCATGCTGTTAGGAACAATAGTGACAGGAATTTTTGTGGCTATTTCTATGACTTCAGGCGGTGGTGCTTGGGATAACGCAAAAAAATATATAGAAGATGGGAATCATGGAGGAAAGGCGTCGGAGGCGCATAAAGCGTCAGTTACCGGTGATACTGTGGGAGATCCATATAAGGATACAGCGGGGCCTGCAGTTAACCCAATGATAAAAATTATCAATATCGTGGCCATACTGCTTTTGGCAGTTCTTGGCTAAGTGCACCTGTTATCCAGGAATATATGTTTTGATTATCTTTAAGGAGTGGTGCCGGGAGAATTACTAAAGCGGCCAAAGTTTCCAAAAAGCTGCTGAAGGAGTGATAACTTTCGGCCCACGGTAGGTGTTTGTTGGGCATTGGGCTCTATTCTTATGGCATCTAGCATAGATTTTTCTTCTAAGGACACTAGTACGCCCGCCTCGTTAAAAGTTAGAGCTAATATTTCTTGGTCAATTATTTCTGGTTTGAAAAAGAATTTGTTTTCCGTGGTTTGTGTGACGTAATACCAAATGTCTTGGTCAAAGGTACCTATTATGGTTGGACTTCCAAGAAGGACAGCAATCTCGTTTTTACTTTGTTCACCCAGTTGAAGCCGTTCTATAAGATCAGTCCTAGGCATAAACCCGTGAGTGGTTATCCTAGGTTGGCATCCGCTTCCAAATAGAAGCATTGAAAGTGCCGAAAGGGCTATCAGTTTAGATCGATAACAGCATAGCTGACCTAGCCCTAAATTTATTAAGATGGATACCCTAGACATCATTTCGTTAATGTATCTAGTTTATTATATATAACAATGGGTATCTCCGGTGGTTAACCTAATTATAAATGATTTATTGAGTGTATAAATAGATGTGGTGGAATGGCTTGCTTACGTTTTGGGCCCAGCGAAAACTAAACAAACTCTGCGCTGCAGACATTTATCATAGGTTGGTTGTGTCATCGCGGGATCGGTTCTTATTTGAGGTGGTAGGGGTACCGGATAATCCGCAGGGAAGGTTTGAGTCGCTCATAATGCATATGTTTCTGTTTCAGAGGAGGTTGGGGGAGATCGAGTCTGGTGGCTTGCTAGCCCAGGCGCTCATGGATGCAATGTCAGACGACCTAGACCGTTCCATCCGGGAAATGGGTGTCGGGGATTTGAGTGTGGGAAAACACGTGAAAAGGCTTTTTAAGGTGGTGGATCAGAGATTCCACTTATATGAGGGTAGCCTTGATAAGCCTGAGAAGATGACTGACGCTTTAGGGGTGGTTTTTCCAGTCAAGACCGAAACACCAAGAACTGTGGAGGTTGATTTGCTGAATACCTATCTAGCTAGTTTTGCCGGGAAATTAAGTGAATACAGCGATGCGGATATAGTCGCCGCCAGTTTTTCTTTCCCAGCCTTTACTAGGAGCAATTTGTGTAAAAATGGCTAAAGATATGGTAGCGAGACCTGTTTGCATAAGCATAGTGGAAATTGGAAGCAAAGGATGGGAACGCAAATTGCAGTGGGATTCCATTTCTAGAAGGAGACTTGCAGATTTTCTTAATTTGGTGGAGTTGACCGAATTAGTGGCGAATGTGAAGGTATTGAAGAGTTCCAAGGATGCCAATGCATTTATTTTAAGTGGAGAGTTTAAGGCGTCCTTTATTCAAGAGTGTGCAATTTGTATGGGAGCAATTAGTGGCAGTTTGGAGGAGGATGTTGGGGCGAAATTTGTGCCAGTTGGTTTTCAAGTAAATAGAGAGGATATATTTACCCACTTGGATGAGGACCATCCTGAGATATATTCAGATGGAATGTTAGAGGTAGGCAAGTTAGTCCAAGATCAACTAAGTCTATCACTTGCCCCCTATCCCAAACATGAGCAGGATGAATGTGGTGAGTTAGGAGTAGGTGACGCTTGTTCCTGGGTTAATTCCAAAAACACACCATTTGCTGATCTTTCTAACTTATTGAATAGAAAGAAAAAAAATCCTACTGGGTGATATGGACTTGCCCTTCTAGGCGACTTTGATTAATAAACCTAACCGGTTATTCACTGCGGAAGGATGGGTGGTATAAATGGCAGTTCCCAAGAGAAAGGTTACGAGGTCACGTCGTGATAAACGGCGGTCGCACCATTCTTTAAGTCAGATAAATTTGGTGGAGTGCTCTAATTGCGGAGAACTGAAGCGTGCCCATCATATGTGTTCAGCTTGTGGCTACTATCGTGGGCGGGAAGTGGTGTCGGTAGAGTGACTACATGACTGAGTATGGCGGCGATTGAAAGTCGGCCTGCAATGAAACCCAGGAATCTGATAGCTATAGACGCAATGGGCGGTGATGAAGGGCCAGTTGTGGCTATCGCTGGGGCTAGTGTGGCTAAGGAAAGATTCCCAGACTCTAAATTTGTGATGTTTGGTGATGAGGCGGTGTGTCGTCCGCTGATGGCTAAATATAAGCAGCTATCTACTGACTGTGATATCGTTCATACCAGCGAGCTGATAACCCCTGATGCGAAGCCATCTGTCGCCTTAAGGAAGGGGCGGTCCTCTAGCATGGGGATGGCTATCCAAGCTGTTGCCCATGGAGAAGCAGATGCGGTGATTTCAGCAGGTAATACCGGGGCATTAATGGCTATGTCCAAGGTTTTTCTCAAGACCCTTCCAGGTATTAGTCGGCCAGCTATCGCTGGCCTTATTCCAACCCGAAGAAGTGAAAGCGTTTTCCTCGATCTTGGCGCTAATGTCGAGTGCAGTAAGCGAAATTTGGTAGAGTTTGCTTGTATGGGTACCATTTTGGCCCGGGCTGTGTTGGGGGTAGTAAGGCCGACAGTAGGCTTGTTGAACGTAGGTCAGGAGGAGTTCAAGGGTAAGAGTGACCTTCGGGAGGTCGCTCATCTACTGCGTCGCTACGAACAGCACTTCGAGTTTAAGGGTTTTGTAGAGGGAGATGATGTTGCCACCGGGACAACCGATGTAGTTGTAGCGGATGGTTTCACTGGGAATGTTGCCTTAAAAGTGATGGAAGGAGTTGCTCAGGCCTACTCTGACTTTTTGCGAAAGTCTTTACGAAGCTCTTTGATGTCACGTGTCGGAGCGATACTTGCGAGTTCTGCCTTCGAGCGGTTGAGGCTTAAAGTGGATCCTCGTCGACATAATGGTGCGATGTTTGTTGGTCTCAATGGGGTGGCGGTGAAAAGTCATGGCGGGACAGATTTGATTGGTTTTGCCAATGCAGTTGGTGTTGGAATTGATATTGTTAAGCAAGGTGTAAATGACAGAATTATTGCTGATCTGGCTGAAATAGATTTAGGTGAACTGGAGTAGTGATAAGTGACTAAGGCCTTTGTAGAAAGTGGTTGCTGATCAGATCAAATCACTGAGGATTTTCATCCAAATAATTGATATTGACCCACTTTATAACAAGGCATACTCTTTACTTGATTAAAATAGGAGTGAATACATGACGGGAAAAACCGTCACTAGGGCTGATTTGAGCGATGCCGTTTTTAGGGAGGTTGGTCTATCTAGAGATGAGTCTGGGAAGTTGGTAGCGTCAGTTTTTGAGCATATCTCAACTTCCTTGGTTAATGGAGCATCGGTAAAGCTTTCGTCCTTTGGCTCTTTCAATCTTCGAAATAAGGCTTTGAGAGTTGGAAGAAACCCAAAAACGGGCGAGGAGGTTCCAATTACGCCGAGGCGAGTTGTAGTTTTCAGAGCATCTCATGTCTTGAGAGAGAGAATGAACAGTAATTGATCTGACGGAGATAGTAGCTAACAAGCTGCAATCTTGTAAGGAAGATTAAGTGCTCTCTTGTTAGAAACATGGGAATGACGTGGTCGTACTCCGAGACCCTTAGTTGTGCTCTGTGTTTTTTTGTGGAGGATTGTGGGTTGAGGGCAACAAACAAGTCAACCGGCGCTTTTCGGACTATTAGTGAAGTGAGTAAAGAATTGAACGTCCCTCAACATGTCTTGCGGTTTTGGGAGAGCCGGTTTGCTCATATCCGGCCCATGAAACGTGCAGGTGGGCGGCGTTATTATCGTCCAGAGGATATCCGTCTTTTGGTTGGGATAAAAAACTTTCTTTATGATGACGGTTACACGATCAAAGGGGTTCAGAAGTTGCTTCGGGCGCATGGACCTCGGTTGCTGGTAGGTAGGGCTGAAGGGCAGTCATTAGTTGAGATGGATAAACAAGGTCAACTTTTTAGCGACGAAAGGACGGGTGATGGTGTTGGCGCTGATTCGAGATCCAACCCTAATCGGAAGGTGGTTCGGGAGATTATTGCCGAACTCGAAGACCTGCGTAACCTCCTAGACAAGGCTCTATGACTGGGGCGCTCGCGAGCCAGTGGTTGACAGTCAGTAAATAGTTGTTCTTACCATGATGGTCGTCGTACCATCTGGTATGTCGTGGCGGAAACCTTTCTTAATTTCTTTTGTGTGTTTTTGGGTTTGCCACCCGGTTTTTGCGGGGTACGATGAAGGTATCGTGGCCTACAACTTAAGCGATTTTGGTACTGCTAGATCTGAATTTCTCCAGTCTTCTGAGCAGGGAGATTCTCGCTCCCAATTTATGTTGGGCCGGATTTACGAGCGTGGGCTGGGGGTTGATAGGAACCCTCTGGTAGCTATGAAATGGTATCGTTTGTCTGCTGGGAAAGGCCATGCCGTTGCGCAATATACTCTTGCAATGATGCACCGAAGGGGTTTGGATCCAGCGACCCGACCGCGCTCAGGAGCAATGGGTGTTGGGGGTGTTGTTGCAACCCCTTCCCAACGGCTTGGGATTGGATATATGGAGGCCTTGAAGTGGTTTGAATTGGCGGCTGATCAAGGTCTGGCTGATGCCCAATATAATTTGGGTTTAATGTATGCAACGGGTAACGGTATTCCGGCTGATTTTATTGCCGCGCATTTATGGTGGTCGGTTGCGGTGGATTATGGTAGCGAAGAGGCTAGGAGAAAATTGGTATTGTTAGAACGTTTGATGACAGAGGCAGATATAGGAAAGGCACGTAGGCTAGCTGTTGAATGGAGGGATAAGCGTTGAGCCTTGAGGAGTCTTAGCTAAAGCTGAAGGAAAATGTTATGAGCTCTATGGCATACGATTTTGATATAATTAAGTGCCAATGTAAAAAGTTTTTTAAGCTTTAGGGGAAACGCAAACTTAATTTTAAAATCAATACGGTAGTCTTTATGAAGATTTTGTCCGTAGTATTATCCTTTATGACTTGGCATGAATATGTTGAAGAAAGTGGCTCGCCCGAGAATTGGGTCGTTGTTGGAGAAGCGGCCGAGCGGATGATAGTTAGTGGCACGGTAACAAAAAGTTATTCGACTGAAGTACAATATGGTGTCAAACATTTCTATGTGGTTTTATATAGTGGCTATCAGTGGTTGTGTGAACAGGCCACCTATCGTATTTCGTGTCGTGTTGAAACAGAGGGGCAACAATGATGTGTTTGTCTTCATAAATTTGTGGAATCCATTTGTTTTGGCCCCATGAGTAATGCTATAGGAAGGGTCTTACAAGTATTCTTAGATAAAGGCTTTTTATGCGTACATTGATAGCGTCGTTGGTAGCACTATTTTACCTGAGCGCGGGACCTGTGGTAGCCGAGGATGGTCCCGCTAAGAATGCAATGTCGTGCTCAGCACTGTATTTTGTGGCTTCTTCTTTAGTATTAACTGAGAAAGATGCAGCTAATTTATTTGTCAGTATTCAAGTTATGTTTGATGGGGTGTATGCGGCTTTTGAGGAGCAACGTCTCGGTCAGCCAATAGCTACTGACATGATTACGGAAATTAAGTCGCAGGAAGTTTTACGTCTTGGAGATCTTTATGAGCAAGAACCTAACCAGATGTATGCCTTGGAGATGCAGTGTAATGAGTGGCGAAATGGTATTTTTCCGTATTTGGTTGAACTGATTGAAAGCGATCCTTCCGACACTAACGGCAATGCCATTATGTTGAATATTCCACAAATTCCGATGGTCCCTGAGGATACAAATCCTCGTTGGGATCAGAGCAGGTATCTCGTTGATTCATCCTTTGCAAAATGGAATGAATTGGGTCGGATCACTCCTCTTCAATTAAGATAAAAAGGGCAGTTTTTTCTTTTGAGGGGGTCCTAATTTAGAGTGGTAGATAGGGCGGCATCGCGTGAGTGCCGCCCTGTATATTGCAAAATGTAACTTGGTTGAGGAGAATTATTGTGGCTGATAATAGCCTACCCCGCAGACCTGCCCAGCGACACGCGTGACGAAAGCTGTTTTCGTAAATTCTTTATCAGATCCTGTGGTCGGTCTTTGTAATTTGTAGGTTACTTCACCCGTTTCGCCGCCCTGAGCGGCATTCCATAACGCTTCTCCCAATTGATCTCCCCGTAAATTCGTCAGCGGTACTTCAAAAATATTTACGCCTATCAAATTCAGGTGGGCCGTAAGGGTTCCTTCACGATTAAAGCAGAACACATACAGGTCCTTTTGGATGAAGCCACCAGAACCTGTGGTGAATGAATTTAAGGCACGATTTTTATCCACTCGCAGAAATGCCACGGCTCTTTCCAACAGAGCGGCAGCTTCCTCTTTTGTCCCAAACTCATCTGCCAAGGACGGTAGAGAGAGGAAAGTTGAGCAAACAATAGCCAATATTAACGCCCTAAAAAGTTTCATGATGGACCTTCCTTTCATATGTAAATAATTTATTTCAAATATGGCCCATAATAACAAGAAATTGAACTGAAAGGTAAGTGGGTCGCCAGACCCTGAAATGCTTGTTATAGTTAAAGTATTGGATAATAAGTCGTGATAGCTAATGTGTATTCTTGTCGGAGCGTGGCGCAGTCTGGTTAGCGCACTTGTCTGGGGGACAAGGGGTCGGCGGTTCGAATCCGCCCGCTCCGACCAATTTTGTTTGCACTTTCGCGTAGTGCAATCGCTGGCATTAGTTTCCCACGTATAGTAACAAGAATTGGCTGAAATAGAACGAGTGATGGGTTCAAAGCGTATCAAAAGAAAAGCACGGGAGTCGGAATCGGATGCAATAATCGATCTCACACACCTATTGGGATATGGACCATTTAGGCGTGATTTATTATTGGAGTATCTGCATGCCATACAGGACGCTTATGGGTGTTTAAGCATAAAACACTTAGTGGCTTTGGCTGAAATTATTCAAATTCCCCAGGTTGAAGTATATGAGACTGCAACTTTTTATGCTTATTTTGATATTGTCGGTGAGGCAGGAGAGCAACCGCCAATCACCACGATCAGAATTTGTGATAGTTTAATTTGCTCGATGCATGGAGGAGAGAACCTTTTAAGGTCAGTTAAGGGAGATGTAGGCCCAACTGTAAGAGTTCAGAGAGCGCCGTGTATGGGAAGATGTGACCATGCGCCGATTGCGTTAGTAAACAAACGATACATAGAACGCGCCAATGGCGAGCNGATANAATCGTGTTTAGCCNGNGGTGCCAANATGAATGCCCAGCCGTTGATNGGGNNTTATCAGGGNCTTTCTTCATATNTGGCTNNAGGTGGATATNAAATCCTGAAGAAAATCAGGCGAGGNGAAAAGCTCCGTGCGGATGTTTTAGATGAGTTAGTCAANAGTGGTTTGAAAGGTCTTGGTGGAGCAGGTTTTTCTACTGGACGAAAATGGGGGTTAATAAATCCCAGCGATAATCCTCTTATGGCAGTAAATGCTGATGAAGGGGAACCTGGTACATTTAAGGACAGGCATGTATTGACCTCTGCCCCGCATCAATTTTTAGAGGGCGTCTTGATAGCGGCAGCAGTCGGGAATGTGAGAGAGGTATATATATATCTCAGAGCCGAATATCCAGACTGTTACATTATTCTTCAGCAAGAGTTGAAGGCAATAAAACAAGCAGACCTAATTGGAGATGTAGTGGTTCACCTCCGGAGGGGCGCAGGGGCCTACATTTGTGGCGAAGAATCCGCCATGCTTGAAAGCCTTGAGGGTAAGCGTGGAGAGCCTCGGCATAAGCCACCTTTTCCCACAACCAAAGGTTTGTTTGGGAGACCAACATTGGTCAACAATGTGGAAACACTGTATTGGATCCCAAGAATTTTAAAGGGAGATACTGGCTGGTCCGCTAATCATGGTAAGAGGGGTACGTCCGGATGGCGCCTGTATTCTGTCTCGGGTCGGGTTGCGGAGCCAGGAGTAAAGTTGGCTCCTATTGGCGTGACGGCTCGTGAGCTGATTGACCAATATTCAGGCGGAATTAGTGATGGACATGTATTTAANGCCTATTTGCCGGGGGGTGCTTCTGGCGGATTGTTGCCTGCTTTCCTGGCAGATCTTCCTTTAGATTTCAATTCGCTCGACGACTACGGATGCTTTGTTGGCTCTGGTGCACTAATTATCTTAGGNCAGAGAGATTCAATTATTGATGTCAATCGAAACCTAATGAAATTTTTTGAGGATGAGAGTTGTGGTCAGTGTACCCCTTGTCGTGTTGGCTGCACCAAAATGCTTGAACTCATGGCGCAGCCAAAATGGGATAAAGAATTNATAGGCGAACTAAGTAATGTGATGGCCGATGCTTCCATTTGCGGCCTTGGGCAAGCNGCTCCCACGGCTCTTCTCAAATCCCTTCAATTCTTTGATGATGAGTTACCAACATGACTAGTTCAGTCAGTTTTACAATTGATGGAAGGAAGGTTGAGGCTGCTCCCAACGAGACCATATGGGACGTTAGTAGACGAGTAGGTTCTGATATTCCGGTACTGTGTCATTCTCCATCGTTTGGCTATCGTCCAGATGGAAACTGTCGGNTGTGTATGGTGGAGATCCAAGGAGAGCGTGTCTTGAGTTCGTCCTGCAACCGCAGACCGGAACCAAATATGGTTGTCGTCACTGATAGCCAGAGGGCAGAGTCGGCGCGCTCAATGGTTCTTGAATTACTTATGGCGGATCAACCCGTTTCTGCATCTGCAAGCATTCCAGAAAGCCAAATTCAAAAGTTNGCTCGCCAACGAGGTNTGGTACAGAGTAGATTCCCTGAAGGTGGAAAGCTCCCGGCTGATAATACTCACCCGGCTATATCAGTTAATTTGCAGGCGTGTATCCACTGTACGCAATGTGTAAGGGCTTGTCGCGAGGTTCAGGGGAATGATGTTATTGGTATGGCCAATAGAGGTTCCGAGAATATCATTGTCTTCGACATGGATGATAGGCTGGGGGATTCTAGTTGTGTGGGCTGTGGGGAATGTGTTCAAGCCTGCCCAACGGATGCTCTATTAGAGCGGGGTATTCAGGCGACTGAAAAGGCCGAAAAGTTCGTCGATAGTTTGTGTCCCTACTGTGGGGTAGGCTGCCAAGTGCGCTATGGGGTGGCGGGAAATCGCCTGGTTTCTGTGGAAGGCCGTGATGGACCGGCGAATAGGGGTCGCTTGTGCGTTAAAGGAAGATTTGGGTTTGACTATGTGCATCATTCAAGTCGACTCATTCGGCCGCTAATCCGTAAAGCAGGGATTAAAAAATCTACAAACTATTTGGNTAATCACGGGGTTATTGAGGAGCAGTTTCGAGAAGCATCTTGGGAGGAAGCATTAGACTGTGCCGCTAATGGTTTAACAAGAATTCTCAGGGAACATGGAAGCGCCNCGCTTAGTGGGTTTGGTTGTGCGAAAGGTTCCAACGAGGAGGCATACTTATTTCAAAAGTTTATTCGGACTGGATTGGGCACGAATAATGTGGACCACTGTACTAGGCTTTGTCATGCAAGTTCGGTGGCTGCTCTCATGGAAACCATAGGTTCGGGGGCAGTTACGGCGCCTTTTAGTGAGGCCTTGAATTCAGACGTGCTGTTGGTTATTGGAGCAAATCCGGCCCAGAATCATCCGGTAGCAGCAACGTTTTTTAAGAATGCCGTAGATAACGGAACGGCCCTAATAGTGGTGGACCCAAGAGGGCAGGTATTGAAGAATTATTGTAAGCATATGGTGCGTAATAAGCCAGGTACAGATGTCGCGTTACTTAATGCAATAATGCACGTAATCATCAAAGAGGAAATTTACGATCAAGAGTTTGTGGCACAAAGGACGGAAGGATTTGTAGAGCTGCGGGAGCACCTTAAGAGGTTTAGCCCAGATAGTGTTGCGGCGCAGTGTGGTGTTGATCCTGATCAAATAGTGGTGTGTGCAAGAGCCTTTGGAAATGCCAAGAACGCAATGATTTTCTGGGGAATGGGAATCTCACAGCACATACATGGGACAGATAATGCCCGGTGCCTCATTGCATTAGCATTGTTGACAGGCCAAATCGGTCGACCAGGGACGGGTTTACATCCGTTAAGAGGGCAAAATAATGTGCAAGGGGCTTCGGATGCCGGGCTGGTGCCGATGTTGTATCCAGATTATCAGTCGGTATCGGATAGCCAGTCTCGGGAGTTTTTTGAAAAATTTTGGGACTGTAAACTAAATCCCAAACCAGGTTTGACTGTAGTAGAGATTGCTGACGCAGCTCATGATGGTACGATTAAAGGCATGTATGTGATGGGAGAAAATCCTGCAATGTCGGATCCTAACCTAAATCACGCCCGTGAAGCCCTTAGTCGGTTAGAGCATTTAGTTGTGCAGGATATTTTCTTTACCGAGACAGCTTCTTTTGCTGATGTGATACTTCCTGCGAGCGCGTTCCCCGAAAAAGATGGCACCTTCACAAATACGGATCGTAGAGTTCAGATGGGGCGGAAAGCTATCAATCCGCCAGGCGAGGCGCAGCAGGATTGGTGGATTATTCAGGAATTAGCTAAGAGAATTGGCCTGCCGTGGAGCTATGATGGTCCTAGCTTTGTGTATTCAGAAATGCGCAAATGCATGCCGTCCATTGCTGGCATTAGTTGGGAGAAGTTGTCTCGGGAGAGCGCCGTCACCTATCCCTGTCTTGAAGAAGGTGACCCAGGAGAAGAGTTGATCTTTTCAGACTCTTTTCCGACCCCTGATGGTCGAGGCAGATTCATAATTTCGGATACTGTGGCACCGGATGAGGAACCCAATGAGGAATACCCTATGATCCTCACCACTGGACGTAAATTAGAACATTGGCACACCGGAGTGATGACCAGGAGGTCAGAAATTCTTAACCAGCTCGAACCTGAGGCAATGTGTGAAATGGCTCCTTTGGATATAGAACGCCTTGGTTTAACAGTAAATGAGAAGGTTAGAGTGACTAGCAGGAGAGGGGCGATTGAGTTGGCTGTTAAGGCCTCCTCCCTTACACCTCCAGGGTTAGTTTTCATCCCTTTTTGCTATGCGGAGGCAGCGGTAAATTTACTGACTAATCCAAAACTTGATCCATATGGAAAAATTCCAGAACTGAAATTTTGTGCGGTGAAAGTTGAAGCTATACATGTTTCTTAATTTAGTGCCCGAATGGGCGCGGGCTGGATCAGTGAATATAATTCCTCAAAAATCGGCTGTTTTGGGGCATGGGAATTTTTCGGTTAGCACGTAATAGGAAAGTATCCCTATTGATATAGAATTGGGGATTGTTGGGTATTTCACGATATAATCTAACAAATTTTCCTCTAGCCAGGCTGTACTGAGGGCGGCAGTGTGTGGATTGCAATACAATTCTCGGCCCTCGTTTTTAAGTAAGGAAATATTTGCTGACTCCAGTCCATGAAGAAGACCTCTTAAATAAATTCCTAGGAACTTCTGTTTCCTTGAATCTCCCGTTTTTGTGATTTCCAGAAATAATTCTTTATCCATGTGAGAAGCTATTGCGGAATTTGTGAATTGTAAGAAAATCAAGAGAAGAAAAAGTAGGTTTTTCATTGGGAGATCAACTCCCCATTTGAAAGATCCCATTGCCGAATATTTTGGTCGCTTCCTGCCGTAAATGCAGTTTGTGAGTCGGGGGAAAAGGCAACGGCCCAGATTGCAGAAGTATGGGCTTTAACTTTTAACTTTGTAGTGAAATTTTCCAGATCCCAGAGAATTAGGTATCCATCCCCATCCCCAGATATACTTAGGAGTGAGTTGTTGCTTATTTCCAGAGATGTAACGTAATTCGAGTGGTCGGTAAGTCTCTCTAGTTCGATGCCAGTTTCCAAGTCCCATAATCTGACTGTTTGATCAGTGCTAGCGGATGCAGCCTTTCCACTACCGCCCAGATAGGAGGCCGCATTAACGCTGTGGGTGTGTCCGCGGAGAACTTTGATAGTATTTCCGCTGTCAATATTCCATAAACGGACAGTGTTGTCATAACTGGCCGATAGTACCGTCTTTCCAAGAGGACCATATTCCACAGCCATTACGTTGGCGCGATGGCCTCTCAAGGTTTGAGATACTTTTTGGGTTCTCATGTTCCAAATTTTCACAGTATAGTCCCAGGACGCCGATGCTAAACTGGCTCCATCAGGTGCGAAATCTACTCCATAGACTGCATCTTGGTGATGGATCAACTCGTTTATCTTCTTGCCAGTAGTTAAGTCCCATAGGTAAATATAGTTGTCCCAACTTGCAGAGGCGAGGAGGATCCCATTAGGGGAAATCGCTATATCATTAATACTCATAATGTGACCATCGAGTATCTGAAGTGGCGTATGGGTTGAGGTATCCCAAGTGCGAATGCTTGTATCCCAACTGGCGGAGATTAATACTTTCCCATGATTAGTTACTTCTAGATCATTGACAAAGCCTTCATGACCTATCATATCGCAATTTCCGTTTGAGGTGGCCAGAGTAAAAAGGCTTATAACCCCAATAAATTTCCCATGGTCGGCCACAAACTTAAAAATTCTTCTGAGATTAGAGAAAATGTTTTTCATTATGGGACAGAAGTCGTGCGGTTCTCATTTGTTTGCTAAAGGTCCTGGGGTGCTCTTTTTTTTCTTCTTCAATCTATAAGTTCGATAAAATTAATGCTTGGGTCTTTCTTTATTTTTTCTAATAGGCCTGTTTCCCAGTCGAGATAGGCTTTCATTTGTCTTTCCTTTTCATCTGGGCCATAGTCATAGGGAAGTTGGTAGACATCATTGCCTTGGCTTATCATCCGTTCGGAATCGCTGCTTAAGTGATAACCAGCCTGTATCCAGCTTTCAGTTCCACCTTCCAGAAGCATTATTTTTGCGTTGGTTTTGTTTACTAAGTCTTGGCAGGCTAATGTAGCCAGCTTCCCGTCAGGAGATGTTAGGATGAGTAAGCTACTTTGTGAAAACTCAGCCAGATATCTGTCTAAATCTGAACGGATTATGAACCATGAGCCTGGAATATGCCCGTTCTTGTATTCACGGCTATTGGCAAAATCTAAAATAGTCTTGGGTGTACCACTTGGCATCTCCGACAGTGCGCGTGCGCTGATAGATTGGGCGAAATGAGGTAATCGTTCTTTTTCTGGTCCTTCATCATGGACAAGACTAAACTCTTGATAGTCGGTATCCAGAACTAAAACATTTCTTCGGCCCATTTGAGCTAGCCAGGAAGCGGTCATCCTTGATCTGGTTCCATTATCACAAGTCAAAACAACTCGCGCTCTATGGGTCCCTATGAACTTATCTGTGGCCTGAACAAGCTGCCCTCCTGGAGCACTACGGGCTCCAGGCAGATGTCCTGCACAAAACTCTTCAGGTGTACGAACATCTAGAAAATAAAGTGTATGTTGTTCTGACTGGTCTTTAAGTTTTTGAAGAGTTTGCCAGCTTATCAACTCCAGCTGAGTTCGTCTGGCTACTTCAATGGACGATTTCACTGACCAACTACGGCCTGTTGCGTGAGTTTTTGGAAGCAAGGTTTCCTGTCTAGTGGCGAGAGGAAGGCCAGCTAAATGCCATCCCATCGTACCATTTTCTAATGCGACAACGTCATTTTGCAGTCCGGCGTTGATCAGTGATTGTGCCCCAATAATGCTCCGAGTTCTTCCTGCACAGTTTATTACCACGAGTGTCTTAGGATCCGGTGCCACTTCCTGAATTCGGTGGACGAGTTCTGCACCAGGAATATTGATTGCGTTTGGCAGGCTCATTCGAAAAAATTCATCTTTTGGCCGGCTGTCAAGCACGACTACATTCTTCTTAGTATCTTCGAGAATCTGAGATAGATCCGCGGGGCTTATGTGGGGCGTCTCATATTTCTCTTCGATATATTCGCCAAAGGCTTTACTAACAACATGGATCCCTGAGTAAAGAGAAAATCCAGCTTCTTTCCATTTTGAAATTCCGCCTCGTAAGATTTTAAGATTTTCATATTGCTGTTTG
>PBWV01000004.1 GCA_002728255.1 Rhodospirillaceae bacterium
TGGGAAATTAACCGAGCGTGAATCGCTCGTAAGTCATTGAAAAGATTGGTGCGCGCTGCAGGAATCGAACCTGCGACCCACTGATTAAAAGTCAGTTGCTCTACCGACTGAGCTAAGCGCGCCGATAAATTCGCTGCAAGATAGGTCCCTCTACTATCTTGGTCAAGAATACCTTTCAGTAACGGAGCTCTCCTTGTCAGCCCAGAGGCTCAACATCACCCTCCAAATATAATTCCCTAAACTCGTTCTCAAACTTGCTTAATTCTCCAGCCAAAATATGGCTCCGAATAGAGGCCATTAGGCTCTGATAATAGTGAATATTATGCCATGTCATGAGCATGGACCCTAGTATTTCACCTGAACGAACTAAATGATGGAGATATCCACGAGTATAACTGAGACAGGTGGGACACTCACACGCTTCGTCTAATGGACGCAAATCTGATCTGTGCCTACTATTCCGGATATTAACCGTACCTCGATGGGTAAATGCCTGGCCTGTTCGACCAGATCGGGTAGGCAATACACAGTCAAACATATCACAACCGGCAGAGATAGCCTGAACCAAATCCTCAGGCCTTCCCACCCCCATTAAATATCGGGGCTTTTCAGGAGGCAAGATTCCTGCAGTGAAACTGGCAACCTTGTGTAAGATTGATGGATCCTCGCCCACTGCAAGTCCACCTATCGCATACCCATCAAATTCTTGTTCTTTAAGGAAAATGACACTTTCTTTTCGGAGATCACAATGGACACCGCCCTGCACAATTCCAAAAAGTCCATAACCAGGGCGTGGATTGAATGCCTCTTTTGACCGGACCGCCCAAACCATAGACAAATCCATAGACTTTTCTGCCTCCTCTTTGGAGCATGGATAAGCTGTACACTCATCAAGAACCATAGAAATAGTTGCATCCAAGGTCTCCTGAACTGCAACACTTTTCTCGGGTGAAAGAAAAAATTCTTTGCCATCAATATGGGACTTAAATATAACGCCATCTTCGGTCAGTTTCCTCAACTTTGAAAGGGACATTACTTGGAAACCGCCAGAGTCTGTCAAAACTGGCCCAGGCCACCCCATCATTTTCCTTAAGCCACCAAGGGCCTTCACAATCTCTGGTCCCGGCCGTAGCATGAGATGATAAGTGTTTGCCAAAACGATATCGGAACCACTACTGGCTAACGAATCGGGAGTCATTGCTTTCACAGTACCACCAGTGCCAACAGGCATAAAAGCAGGAGTCAGAAAGCTTCCATGAGCTGTTCTAACGAGGCCGGCTCTGGCATTACCATCAGAGGCCTTGATAGAAAAAGATAAGCTCATTTCTCGATAATTCGCCTTAATAACGACGCATCCCCAAAGGAATAAAATCTATATCTGCTTTTTATAGCGTGGGCATAAGCCAACTTCATGCGTTCTAGGCCGCTAAACGCAGCTACCAACATAAACAGAGTAGACTTTGGAAGATGAAAGTTAGTCATCAAAAAGTCAGCCGTTGTAAACTTATACCCCGGGGTAATAAAAATCGATGTGCCCCCACTAAATGCCTGCACCTGGCCTTGCTTGTCACTAGATGCTTCTAACAAGCGAAGTACAGTGGTTCCAACGGCTATAATTCGACCACCATTTTCCCTAGCTTCATTAATAGCTTTTGCCGTTTCAACAGTGATAACTCCACGCTCTTCTGACATTTTATGATCCAGAATATTCTCAGTAGTAACTGGTCGAAATGTTCCTATGCCCACATGCAGTGTAATGTGTGCCACCATTATACCTTTCTTCCGTAGCCGTTCAAAAATTCGAGGACTAAAGTGCAACCCTGCTGTTGGCGCGGCCACAGCTCCTACGTTTTTGGCATAAATAGTTTGGTAATCTCCTAGATCACGCTCATCTGGCCCGTCCGTTCGGCTTATATAGGGAGGCAGAGGAAGTATTCCATGCTCATCCAGGTAAGCGTAAATCTCAGAGGAGGAAGAATGGAAGTCCAGTAAAATCTCACCTCTCGCGCCCCGGGAGACAACCTTCGCACGAAGTCCCCCTGGGAAGGTCAGATCGTCTCCAGATCTTAATTTTCTGGCAGGTAAAGCCAGAGCTCTCCATTCCGACCCATTTACTGGTGCATCTAAGGTGATTTGCACCCTAGCATCTCCCCGAACACCATTCAGCCGTGCCGGAACAACTCGCGTGTCGTTAACAACTAAAATATCTCCCGCTCGAAAAAACTCGGCAAGACGCCCCACATGAGAATCTAGAAGACCTTCATCCACAACCAACATACGTGCGCTGTCTCTGGGAACTGCGGGTCGGTTGGCTATCCTGTCTGTTGGTAAATCAAAGTCAAACTGTTCCAGACGCATACTTTGATGATAATTGCCGATTAGTCCAAGTCGCCAGCTACACGCATTTTAATAATTTTATCTGGATCGGAAACCATGCCATTACCTCCACCACCCCGTTTTATTTGGTCCACGAACTCCATACCTTCCACCACACGCCCCCATACGGTATACTGTCCATCTAAATGCGGTGCATCAGCGAAGCAAATAAAGAATTGGCTGTCGGCACTGTTGGGATTTTGTGATCTTGCCATAGATAGCGTTCCGCGGACATGTCTAGCATCTGAGAACTCTGCATCAAGATTTTTCCCAGAGCCTCCTGTCCCCGTCCCTGTTGGATCTCCACCCTGGGCCATAAAGCCCTCTATAACTCGGTGAAACACCACTCCATCGTAGAACTTTTCACGCACTAGTTCCTTAATCCGCTTCACATGTTTCGGGGCAAACTCTGGAAGCAGTTCTATCACCACCTGACCATTCTTCAAGTCCATTAATATGGTATTTTCCAAGTCCGTTGCTGTAACGTCTTTATCTGCCATTGCTAATATCAGCACTACGGGCATTAAAATTTTTAAGTTGCCCATGTGTCACCTTTCAAATGTTGTCTTGATTAAATTCAATTAGCTTTCCCAACCCGCTCTATAAGCTTTTCCTTTACATTATGAGGAACAAAATCCGTAATATCCCCCCCAAGCATACAAATCTCCTTAACTAAACGTGACGATATAAACTGAGTTTGTTCTGAGGCCATCAAAAATACTGTTTCCACATTGGGTTCGAGATGAGCGTTCATTCCAGCCATCTGAAATTCATATTCAAAATCCGATACGGCCCGCAATCCCCTCACTATTATCGTTGCTCCACATTCTTTCGTAAAATGCATTAAGAGAGAGTCGAAAGGTCTCACATCTACTCTTGACGCAGCACCACCACCCAAACCCCCTATGGCTTTTTCAAGCATTGCCACCCTCTCATCGAGAGCAAACATTGGTGATTTACCAGCGTTGATAGCAACACCCATTATCAATTTATCAACAACGTGCAAAGCTCTCTTAATAATATCTAAATGCCCACTGGTTGGAGGATCAAAGGTGCCAGGATAAAGGCCAGTTCGCTCAGTGCTCACTTGCTAATCCTCTACCCTTTGACAATTTCTGGGCATCACCCAGACTTTCTTCTATTTTATCATTATTGCCTATTATCTCACCATCTTCAGCTAGTCGTATGACAGATACTACACGCTCTGAATCCTCGGTCTTAAATAAAGTTACCCCTTGGGTGTTCCGTCCGGCAATTCGAATACCGTTCACGTGAATCCGGATTAGTTTTCCTGCATCAGTCAGAAGCATCAACTGGTCTTCAGCGCCAACAGCAAATGAGGCCACAACCTTCCCATTCCTCTCGGAAGTTTCTATATTTATAATACCTTGCCCGCCTCTTCTGGTGATCCGATATTCATACGCTGATGAGCGCTTACCATAACCATTCTCCGTAACAGTCAGGATCATCTCTTCCTTGCTCGAAAGCAGTGCCAACTGGTCAGCAGTGATATCTCCTGCACCAACCTTCTCCTGAGAATCAGAACGCCTAACAGAAGAAGAATATTTAAGATATGAGTCTCTAACAACCATATCAATTTCATTATGATCCAAAATGGACATCGAAACCACGCGATCATCGCCAGCACACCTAATTCCTCGAACACCAGTGGAGTTCCTACTAGCGAACCTTCGAACCTCAGATACCCTAAACCTTATACATTTACCATTTGTTACTGCCAGCAAGACATCTTGATCATCTGTACAGGATCTTACCCCAACCAATTTAACTAGCTTGTCGCCACTAGTTTCCTCAAGTTTCATGGCAATTTTACCGTTTGACTTAACATTGGTAAAATCACTCAACGCATTCTTCCGAACATCTCCACTAGAAGTAGCAAACATTACGTTCATAGAATCCCAGGTTGTTCTATCCGCCGGTAGTGGCATCATCGTAGCAATAGACTCGCCGTTCTTTAAGGGTAGCAAATTCACTATAGGCTTTCCCCGGGCCTGAGGTGTGGCTACCGGGAGTTTGTAGACCTTTAAGGTATATACCATTCCCGTAGTCGTAAAAAATAGAACTGGCCGGTGAGTATCAGCAACAAACACCTCTCGCACGAAATCTTCATCCCTTATGGCCATGGCAGCTTTCCCCTTGCCACCACGATTTTGTGCCCGATAGCTCGTTAATGGAACTCTTTTGATATAACCATTATTAGTTACTGTGACCACCATATCCTCTTGTTCAATCAGGTCCTCAATATCCGACTCAAACTCGGCGTCTAGGAATTTCGTTCGCCTTGGGACTGAAAACTTCTCTTGGACCTCTTTCAATTCAGTTCGGATGATATCTAAGAGCCGGTCCCTAGACTTTAAGATGTTCAGAAAATCCTTGATCTGCTCCGTAAGTTCACGCAATTCATCCGCAATCTTATCTCTTTCTAGCGCCGTTAACCTTTGTAAACGAAGTTCCAATATGCCCTTCGCCTGTGCCTCACTCAGTTGATACGTCTTCCCAGATACATCTTTTTGAACCTCACCTAATGCTTCGAGAAAGCCTTCTATATCCTTTGCAGGCCAAGCCCTGGACATCAGTTCTTCACGAGCCTTATTTGGATCAGGCGATTTTCTAATTAGGGCGATCACATCGTCAATATTGGTCACTGCGACAGACAACCCTAATAAAAGGTGAGCTCTCTCACGAGCCTTCCCCAATTCATACAGAGTCCTTCGAGTGATTACCTCTTCCCGGAAACCCAAGAAAGCTGAAAGAATATCCTTTAAGTTAAGTTGCTCCGGTCTGCCGCCGTTAAGTGCAAGAGTATTAACTCCAAAGCTTACCTGTAGAGATGTGTATCGAAACAACTGATTAAGAACGACGTCATAGGTTGCGTCGCGCTTTAATTCTACTACTACTCGCACACCGACACGGTTTGACTCGTCTCTCAACCCAGAGATACCCTCAATTCGTTTTTCACGAACTGCCTCTGCTATTTGCTCAACCATGCGTGATTTATTTACCTGATATGGGATCTCCGTAATGATAATAGCCTCACGCTCTTTTCCAAACGGTTCAGACTTAGTTTTTCCCCGAATCACCACACTACCACGGCCTGTCTTAGCTGCGGACTCCGCTCCATTGCGTCCTAGTATTATTCCACCAGTCGGAAAGTCGGGGCCTGGAAGAAACTCCATAAGCCCAGCAATATCCATATCAGGGCTATCTATTAACGCCAGAGTGGCGCTCACTACCTCTCCGAGATTATGTGGCGGTATATTAGTAGCCATTCCAACAGCAATACCCCCAGCCCCGTTAACCAAAAGATGGGGGAAACGGGCTGGAAGCACCACAGGCTCAGACCCCGAATTGTCATAATTTTCCTTAAAATCCACCGTATCCTGCTCAATATCTTCGAGCAAAGTGGTAGCAGCTTGTGCCATTCTGACTTCCGTGTAACGCATGGCTGCCGGCGGGTCTCCATCCATGGAGCCGAAATTCCCTTGCCCGTCCACCAAGGGCAAACTCATGGAAAAATCCTGAACCATGCGAACCATTGCATCGTAAATAGCACCGTCACCATGAGGATGATATTTACCCATGACGTCACCAACCACACGGGCAGATTTGCGGTAACTTCTGTTCCAATGGTAACCATTCTCATTCATAGCATACAAAATTCTACGATGTACGGGCTTCAACCCATCTCGGACATCAGGCAGCGCCCTACTGACGATTACACTCATCGCATAATCCAGGTAGGACCGCTCCATCTCCTCTTCTATGTTAACAGGAGTTATATCTGAATTTTGTATTGGGCTATTTTCGTTCACAAATTCTTATCGGAAATTGGGTTGCGCTGAGCCAAAACTTTTAAACCTTTCTCGTCCCCCCGGGTCCGAACTTTCAACTTTTTGGAGCGCTAAACGCTACCTCATTGGTGTACCAAACACTCGTCTATTTCAAAGATAATAATACCTCTAGACAAAACTTTTTGCCACCCCTAGCTCATTTTTTACACACAAATTTGCACTGGTCCAAACGGGCTGAAAAATGGCTGCACTCCTTACACCAAATCACTCAGCACTTTTTTCCAAGGCTTAATCATGTATTATTATCGTAATATTTCTACATGGCTCTGCTCTATGAGCCGAATCAGTAATCCTTATATTCTGGAGCAAAAAGGTAATCTTGAGAAAATTAGCTAACTGCCACGATATCGATGACTTAAGAAAAGCCGCAAAAAAGCGGCTTCCAAAAACCATTTTTGACTTCCTAGACGGAGGCGCAGACGATGAAGTAAGCCTGCGCCATAATCGGGACAGCTTTAACCAATACACTCTGGTACCAGATGCTTTAACGGACGTATCGAAGATTAATATGTCCACCGAGGTGATGGGCCAAAAGGTATCGTTCCCATTCATTTTATCGCCTACTGGAATGAGTAGAATATTTCATCACGAGGGCGAAAAGGCGGTCGCACGAGCAGCAGCGAAAGCCGGCCTAATTTACTCGTTATCCTCCAATTCGAGTGTATCTATCGAAGAAATTGGCCATCTCACTGCTGGACCCAAATGGTTCCAAATATACGTCTGGAAAGATCGTTCTCTCGTTAAAAGCTTTATTTCACGGGCCCGTGAAGCCAACTTCCAGGCCCTATGCCTAACCATTGACGTGCAAGTATACGGCAATCGACAACGCGACCTATACAATGGGATGGCCACACCAATACAATTAACACCCAAACTTGTACTTGATCTCGCTCGCCATCCAAACTGGCTCTTCCATATGTTATCGAAAGGACAACCAAATCTCGCAAACCTTCCCAGCGAACTTGGCTCCGTCAGAAAGAGGGTGGGTTCCCGAGCTAAGTATATTAATAGCCAATTTGATCGCTCTGTAACCTGGAAAGATGCAGAATGGATGATAAAAGAATGGGGAGGGCCGTTTGCCATTAAGGGCATTTTAAATGCCCAAGATGCCGCTCGCGCTGTTAAAATTGGAGCAACTGGCATCATTGTTTCAAACCACGGAGGCAGGCAACTCGATCATGCCGCTTCGCCGATGAGTGTTCTGCCTGAAATTGTCGACGCAGTTGGGGGCAGAGCCGATATAATAGTGGATGGTGGCATTCGCAGAGGCACAGACATTGTTAAAGCAATTGCTCTTGGAGCAAAAAGTGGTATGGGGGGAAGACCTTATCTGTACGGGCTTTCNGCAGGAGGCTTTACCGGGGTATCACGTGCTATGAATATAATATCAGATGAACTAAACAGGGATATGAGCCTCCTGGGTGTCGACAAAATAGACAAGATCGGGGCTAGGCATATACGGCATCGCCCCGAGCAAAGACCCTATCCACAAAATTTATAAAACTAATCTGCATAGGTTTCTCAGCGTAAGTAAGGATAGCCAAGGGGATCAAAAATAGATTAAGCATGATGAGTTTTTTAGGGTTGTGGACTAATATTCTGAGACCTNTTTCGTTGACCACAAAATCATATGNATAGAATCCTATGAAGACAAACTATACTCCAGTCAATATCATTGGTGGCGGTCTAGCAGGCTGTGAAGCCGCCTGGCAGTTATCAAGATTTGGGGTNCCCGCNNTCCTGCACGAGATGCGACCAAAGGAATCAACAAATGCCCACCAAACGGAGCTACTAGCAGAGTTAGTTTGCTCTAACTCNTTTCGATCCGATGACTTCTCGAATAATGCAGTAGGACTACTTCACGAGGAAATGCGTCGTGCCAATTCTGTCGTTTTAAGATGCGCGGACAAAAACCGAGTTCCTGCGGGGTCAGCACTGGCAGTCGACCGTGCAGGGTTTTCAGAAATGATCCAAGAGTGTATCGAAAAAGAACCCTCAATCGAGGTTGAACGGCATGAAATTACCCGTATTCCGTTGGACAAGTGGGACGCCGTAATAGTGGCGACAGGTCCACTCACATCGACACCCCTTGCTCAGTCTTTACATTCGATGACAGGCGAAGACAATCTGGCCTTCTTTGATGCAATAGCTCCTATTGTTCATAAAGATACGATCGACTTCTCTATAGCCTGGCTTCAGTCGAGATATGATAAAGTTGGTAGCTCGGGAGATACAGATGCCTACATAAATTGCCCCCTGAATAAGGCCCAGTACGAAACTTTTGTAAATGAATTACTTCATGCGGAAAGCACAGAGTTTCATGAGTGGGAAAAAGATACTCCATATTTTGAATCATGTTTGCCGATAGAGATCATGGCCGAGCGTGGACNAGAAACACTACGATTTGGCCCCATGAAACCTGTCGGATTAACAAATCCTCACACAAANGAAAAGCCCTATGCTGTTGTCCAGCTTCGACAAGACAATGCGCTGGGCACCCTCTATAATATCGTTGGNTTTCAAACAAAACTTAAATATGGCGAACAGACACGCCTTTTCCAATTAATTCCAGGCCTAGAAAATTGTTCCTTTGCCCGCCTGGGAGGCATCCATCGCAATACCTTTATTAACTCCCCTAGATTGCTTGACCCGACACTACGATTAAAAAGCCATGATAAAATAAGATTTGCTGGACAAATCACTGGCGTAGAGGGCTATGTAGAAAGTGCAGCAATTGGATTACTGGTAGGTCAGTTTTTTGGATTTGAGAAAACGAAGCAACCACTAAATAAACCACCTCAGACCACTGCTCTGGGCGCGCTCCTTTCTCATATTTCTGGCGGAGGTAAAGAGGCGACATTTCAACCCATGAATATCAATTTTGGGCTATTCCCGCCCTTAGACCAGAAACTCTCACGTAAAGAGAAAAGACAAGAAATAACTCGGANAGCGCTGCTAGATTTAGACGAGTGGCTATACGACCCAAACCTTTCAAGAAGCGCTGTAGAGGAGAAATCGCAGCCAGTTATGGTAATTTAAAATCTAGGACGATAAAAGCCTCACGGACGCCGCTATACCAACCTTTTACAGCGGTATCAAAACTGCCGCGACACGTCTCTCTTCCAAAGCCAGCACGTTATAGGTCCGGCACGCCGCCCCAGTATTCATTATATCTAACCCTATAGCAGCATTGCGCAAAGCATTACTCAATTGGCAATCCACCTGCCCCTTACTTAATCCATAGCCTACTAANAAAATATCCAACTTAGGATTGGCCAGGAAAACTCTTTCCAAGACAGTCTCATTAAGCTGATCGATGCTTTCGATATCCAGTTGAAAAACACCGCCTGAGAACAACAATAGCGAGCGCAGATACACCTGCTCTCCTATCTTGAATTGGCCTGGCCCATAGGATTGGACAAGAGCTTGCTCCGAGGCCGGAGAACTCACTAATTCCATTGCAGCCAAGTTTTATGACAAATCACCAAGCTTATCGACATCGTCTTTAGCTGTTTCTGGGGAAGACCGTAGGCGCAACTTTATAAGAAGGGGCGCAGCAATAAATATGGAAGAATAAGTACCAACCAAAACACCCCATATTAAAGCGATACTGAAATCAGCAATTACAGCCCCGCCCAAAGTATACAAGGCCAGAAGCGCTAACATAGTGGTTATCGAAGTCATTAAGGTTCGGCTTAAGGTGTCATTAATACTTCGATTTAATACATCCACCAAAACGAGTTTCTTATACTTCCTCAGATTTTCCCGCACCCTATCGTACACAACCACTGTATCGTTTAATGAATAACCAACAATCAGTAATATTGCCGCCACAGTTGCTAAGTTAAATTCCAGGCCGGAAATAGCAAACATACCTATGGTTAGAGTTACATCGTGGAGCAACGCCGCGACCGCTCCGAGACTAAACTGCCACTCAAAACGGAACCAAATATAAACCATCATAGCTAGTAGTGCCGATACAACTGCCTTTATACCTGCAGAGATAAGCTCAGCACCAACCTTAGGGCCAACAAACTCAGTTCTCCTATAATCTAAATTAGACCCAAAATTCTCAGAAAGCTGCTCTTTAACAATGGTAACAGCCTCTAATTGCGCCTCCTCCCCGCCTTCCTGGCGTTCAATACGGATCAGAATATCATCCGGTGCACCAAATTCTTGCAAGCTCACCTCACCTAATCCTAAAGTCCCTAGACTATCCCTCATTTCGGCGATAGAAGTTCCCAAAGGTGTCTTCACCTCAATAAGAATACCTCCCCTAAAATCTATTCCATAATTCAAACCCTTCACTNCAAACGCTACGACAGAACCTATGATTAATATCAATGAGATAAAAAATGCTACATGGCGACCACGCATGAACTGGATATTGGTCTGGTCAGGAANAAAGCGAAAATAGCGCATTTCAAANACTTATATAGGTATGGTTTGAGGTTTGACCCGATGGAGCCACAAAACTATCAACATTCTGGTAAACATGATGGCCGTAAACATAGAAGTCAAAATTCCAATTGCTAGGGTCACAGAGAACCCTTTGACGGGCCCGGAACCAAATTGAAATAGGAGAACAGCTGCTATCAAAGTCGTAACATTAGCATCAACAATTGTCCGAAATGCTTGTCTAAACCCTATATCAACAGACGAAAACGGCGACCGCCCATTACGCACCTCTTCCCGAATTCGTTCAAAAATTAGTACATTAGCGTCCACAGCCATTCCAATAGTCAACACGATACCAGCTATTCCCGGCAACGTTAACGTAGCTTGTAATATGGAAAGAGCCCCGATAATTAAAGCCATATTAACGGCCAATGCCAACACCGCTGCGAGACCAAATAGTCCATACGAAATAACAATATAACTAATAACTAAAATCATTCCCACTACAGACGCTAGTTTTCCGGCAGCAACTGAATCTGCGCCTAGGCTGGGACCAACTGTGCGCTCTTCAAGAATTGTAAGAGGAGCCGGCAGGGCACCAGCACGTAAAAGCAGCGCCAAGTCTTGTGCTGTCTCCGTAGTAAAATTACCTGAAATGATGCCACTGCCCCCCGGTATAGCCTCGCGAATTACCGGAGCACTAATAACCGCGCCGTCTAGGACAATAGCAAATCGTTTCCCAACATTGTCTCTGGTCAAAGATCCAAACTTACGAGCGCCAACTGCATCAAAACGAAGCGAAACCACCGGCTGGTTATCCTGAAACGTAGGTTGGGCATCAACCAAATTATCGCCGCTCACGGACACACGCTTTCGCACCACTATCGGACGGGGCTCTCCACCACCGGTTGTACGATCTACATCATACAGTAGCTCGGACCCAGATGGGATTTTCCCTTGCAAAGCGTCCGCTGCAGGGGTTGCCTCATCCACCATTCTAAAATTTAATTTGGCGGTCTTTCCAAGCAAACGCTTAACTCTTTCGGGGTCATCTAAGCCTGGAAGTTGGACCAAAATTCTGTCATCCCCCTGCCTTTGAATAGTGGGTTCACTTGTCCCAGTTTCGTCAACACGACGCCGCACTATTTCGATCGACTGACTAAGGGTCGCTATGGACCTTTCTCGACGGGCTGTTTCAGTAAGCTCAAGGGCCAGAACCCCCCCTGCCTTGACTGCAACCGAGACTTCTTCACTTATACTCCCCAGTAACTCTCTAACCCCATCTAGCTCTCCTGTATTTGCGATGGTAAGCAGCACCATCTCCCCTTCTCTACCAAGGCCCGTATACCCTATATCTTCACCACGCAATTTTATGCGAACTTCATCTACCAGAGTTTCAAGCTGTTCCTCAAGGACCGTACCTATATCCACTTCAAGTAAAAGATGAGATCCTCCTTGAAGATCTAGACCTAAATTGATTTGCTTATGGGGAAACCAACTCGGGACCGCTCCAGTTGCCTTCGCCGGGAAAAAATTCGGAACTGAATAGCAAATACCCAATGCCACCACACCTAGCACCAATATTATTTTCCAACGTTCAAAAGTCAGCATGTTTTATTTTTCCCAAGAATTCGNCGATAATTCGCTAATTATTTTTTCCATCTGACGCCGATTCCTTGGAATCATTATCGTTGCGAGGCACTGGCTTGGCGTTCACCTCTGTTATGGTGTTCCTTGCCGCCTTAACTCTAACACCATCAGCAATTTCCAACACCAAGACGTCCTCCTCTACCTTCGAAACTGTCGCAAACAATCCTCCCCCTGTAATGACTTTATCTCCCCGCTGTAGGCCTCCCACCATATCCCGATGAGCCTTCATCTTCTTTTGCTGTGGTCGAATCAGCAAGAAGTAAAACACCACAAATATAAGCAATAAAGGCATGATTTGCACAAAAAAGTCTCCGCCGCCGGCGGACCCTGCCTCTTGCGCATAGGCTGCTGAAATCAACATCCTTTCATTTACTCCCTTAAACGTTGTGAATTTTCGCGACTATACCCCTCNCTGTACGGTTTGCAAATGACGAGAATTTTATTATTCAAATGTTGATCAAAACCAACNATATGATATGGTCTTCCCGAGGCGGAAAATCCCAGAGAATCAATGACTATTGACANTGAAATCAGAGAAGAACTGAGGCGTATAGCAGATGCACTTGATAGATTGTCTCCTGAAACGACTGTTCCACTGAACCCGGAAAACGGTGATGCCTTCATATGGAACGCGAACCAATCTTCGCTAAAAATAGTACCAAATGTGAATCGGGTTGATTTATCTCTCCTTTGCGGCATAGAGCTGTCAAAAAAGACATTACTNGAAAATACAAAGCGTTTTGGGCGAGGCTTGCCAGCCAACAATGCACTTTTGTGGGGTGCTCGGGGGATGGGCAAGAGTTCACTTATCAAAGCAGTCCACAAGTATGTGGCAGATCAAATTCCAGATAAGCTAGCACTTGTTGAGATTCACCGAGAAGATATTGGTTCGCTCCCCATCTTACTTAATCTACTGCGGACCTACCCAAAACAATTTGTAGTCTTCTGTGACGATCTCTCCTTTGATGCGGGAGAAACCGATTACAAAGCTCTCAAAGCTGTGCTTGAAGGTGGGATAGAGGGAAGACCCGCAAATGTTATCTTTTACGCTACCTCCAACAGACGACATATGATGGCTCGTGAATCCATTGAAGAGGAAGCGGAAAATTCCATTAATCCCTCTGACATAATCAATGACAAGATTTCTCTTTCAGATCGTTTCGGAATTTGGCTGGGATTCCACGCTTGCGACCAAAAAACTTTTTTACAAATGGTAGAAGCCTATGCCAATTTTTACGGGTTAAACTGCGAGAAAAAGACCCTAAAAGCTGAGTCTATTGAATGGTCTATGACTAGAGGAAGTCGTTCTGGAAGAGTCGCCTGGCAATATGTACAAGATCTAGCTGGACGAATGGGGAAAATCTTATAAAGCAAAAATCAACNGAAGATCCCTATTGCCAACTTAGGTGTTTATTTGGGTTAATTGCCTTCTCGCCGTGCCGGATTTCAAAATGCGTTTGAGGACGATCGACCCCACCGGTTTGTCCAACCCGAGCTATAGCTTCTCCTCTTGATACTTTTCTACCTTGTTTAACCAGCAACTCTTGGTTATGTGCATACGCAGTTATCCAGCCGCCCTCATGCCTGATCAACAGCATTTTCCCGTAACCTCGGAGCTCATTACCTGCATATGCAACCACCCCATTTTCAGCGGCCCGAACCACCGTTCCCAGAGGGGCTGCTATATTTATTCCGTCATTTCGAAGATTTCCGGGCTTTGGACCAAAATCTGAGATAACTTTACCATTAACTGGCCAAAGAAATTTTTCTCCCGCTCTCGGAGGAACTTTTGGTAAGACCGAAAACTGTCTTTCAGCCACAGCAGGTGGGGAGACTACCAAGCTCTCATTAGGATCCATCAATTCCTGGTCAGACGTACCGACCGCAGCACTGTCCAGCAGTAATTTTTGTTGTCTTTCACATCGAGATAGATCCGCCCCCTCTGGGATCCGCACCACTTGCCCCACCCAAATCGTATAGGGAGGTTCGAGTGTATTGAGAGCGACCAAATCACGCAGGCCCACTTGCAAACACCTCGCAATTCCGTACATAGTGTCGCCGCTTCTAACAATGTATTTTTCCTTCATGGAACGCAAAGGCCGACTATCGGAGAGCCGATGCGATTCTATATTTTCCGGCAATGGAACGTAAGTAATTATGGTTGGAGGCTTCCAACATCCGGAAAGCATAGGAACACTCAAAAAACACACCAAGAAAAACCTACACGGCGTCTTCATTCTGCACAACCTTATTTCTATGCAAGTGACTGCAGATTCCCTGTCCCTTATGGTAGACCGAAAACCAATGGCAGGAAATGCACCTGAATCAATGGCTCTTGTTCAACTTTATTTCCCGATTTCCTAAAACGATATAAAATCTGGTCTTCTGCAGTTTCACCGATAGGTATAATCATAATCCCGTCATCGGCCATATGATCAAGAAGAGTTTGAGGCACCTGTGCCACAGCAGCAGACACTATGATACGACTAAAAGGGGCTTGTTCAGGCCACCCAAAAGATCCATCACCCGTGGCAGAACTGATGTTCGATAGGTCCAGTGCAGCAAACCGCCTAACCGCGTCAAGCTCGAGCGGACGATGACGCTCGATCGAATAAATACGACGACACAGAAGAGAAAGNACCGCAGTCTGATACCCGGATCCGGTGCCAACCTCTAATACCTTCATCCGTTCACCAACCTCTAACGCATTAACCATAAATGCCACCAAGCTTGGTTGACTAACTGTTTGATCACACGCTATGGGCACCGAGACATCATCGTAGGCCTGATCGCTAAATACTTTAGGCACGAATAGATGCCGAGGGATAGCCTCGAAGGCTGTTAAAATTCTCTGGTCGGTTATGCCTTCTTTCCGGATACTTAAAAGTAAGCGTGCCGTATCGGTCATCTTGCTCATCTTAACTAAATAACCGAATCTACTTCCTGTGAAAGATCTGCCAGAATTTGTTCATCCGTCAGATTCAACCTGAGAGGGGTCAAGGATATAAAACCATTCTCAATTGCAAATCGATCCGAATCCTCCGACAGCTCCTCACAAGACCTGACTGAATCAATCCAACAGTACTCTCTTCCCTTTGGATCCAGGCGTCGGGTTATTTTGGAACCCGGCTTACCTTTCCCTTGGCGGCAAAAGGTAATACCTCTTACACCATTTTGTGAAATCGAGGGGAAATTTACGTTAATAACTACATGGAGCGGCCAGCCCGCAGAAAGCAATCGCTTAATTACCATAGCTCCATATTGCTCTACAGGCTGCCAAATGCCTGGCGCTGGTTTCACAATGTGCTGGCTAAGTGCAATGGCAGGAATCCTATGCAAGGATCCCTCAATTGCCGCCGCCACAGTCCCCGAATAAGTTACATCATCACCAAGATTAGTACCAGCGTTGACACCTGCCAAAATAAGGTCTGGTTTTGGAGGTGGAATCAATTCAAGAAGAGCTAGGAGCACACAATCCGTGGGCGTTCCCGCAACAGAGAACATCTGATCGCCTAGTTGCCTATAGCGTAAAGGAACATCAAGTGATAAAGAATGTGAGGCTCCACTTTTGTCTGAATCGGGCGCGACCACCCAAATATCGCTGCTTATTGTGCGGGCAATACTTTCAAGGCGCTTGAGGCCGGGAGCCCCAAAACCATCGTCATTGGCCAGTAGTATCCTCATCAGAACCCTAACCACTTTCTGGATCAGAAGCAGCTATTCGTTCCAGTCCCCCCATATAGGGTCGCAAAGCAGAAGGAATGCTAACACTACCATCTGGATTTTGATAATTCTCGATAACAGCTACAAGAGCTCGACCTACGGCCAATCCGGATCCGTTTAGAGTGTGCACAAAACCACTCCCCTGTCCATTGCNCCTACTTAGTCGCGCACCCAGGCGTCGCGACTGAAAATCCCCACAAGTGGAACAGCTCGAAATCTCCCTGTACCGCTTTTCACCTGGAATCCATACCTCTAGATCATAAGTCCTACGAGCAGAAAAACCCATATCACCAGTCGCCAAAAGCATAACCCTGTATGGTAACTCGAGTTCTTTCAAAACTGACTCTGCGCAGGCCGTCATCCTTTCCAACTCATCATCCGATGAATCTGGCATGGTAACAGATACCAACTCTACCTTACTAAATTCGTGTACCCGCACCATTCCCCTAGTGTCCTTTCCAGCGGCTCCAGCCTCCGCCCTGAAACACGGAGTATGGGCAACCAACCGAATGGGAAGCTCATCTTTTTCCAATGTCCGACCGGCCACCATATTGGTTAATGGTACTTCCGCGGTAGGAATGAGCCATCTTTCATCTTTAGTAACAAACAAATCATCAGCGAATTTAGGAAGTTGACCTGTACCAAAAAGCGCTGATTCCCGTACCAATGACGGGGGACTAACCTCTGTATACCCATTTCGCTGTATATGGAGATCAAGCATAAATGAAGCCAACGCTCTCTCAAGGCGAGCTAAATCAGAGGTCAACACAACAAACCGTGATCCCGACATAGCCGCGGCACGCTCAAAATTCATTTGGCCCAGAAGCTCGCCAATTTCATAGTGAAGCTTAACCGGATATTCAAAACTTTTAGGTGCACCAATTCGGCGGATCTCACGATTACTTTTTTCATCTTCACCATCTGGCACAGTTGCACNCGGCAAATTAGGCAACTCAGANAGAATTACATTCAACTTACACTCTAACTCCTTGACCNTAAATTCCTCCTCTTGCAACACATTCTTTAGGTCGAGAACTTGAGCTGCTAGGTCATCTATTGGTTCTCCCTTACCCTTCTTAACTCCTATCAACTTTGAAGTTTGGTTCCTTTCCTGCTGAAGANCCTGGCATCTGGTAACCAACTCCCGCCTCCGTGAGTCCAGCAAAAGAATCTCTTCGGCCCTCGACGAAACCCCCCGTCGCGCAAGACCTCTATCAAAATCCTCCGGATTCTCTCTAATCCATTTAAGGTCAAACATTAACGCCAAGTTCCTCTAATTGCCTTTTTCTTTGTCCACACAGCTTCATGCTAGCGATCATCGTTATAGTCTGTGTCCTCAAAAGTATCNCCGTCGTCGGGTGACCCTCCTGATCCGGATAGACCCTCATCCCCATCCAAGATTCGATCAACATGGTCTTCCTCTTCTTTTTCTCTCATTGCTCTCCGTTTCTCTGCAAATCGCGCAAGAACTATGGAAATCTCATATAAAATGAGGATAGGAAGCCCCAACCCAACTTGGCTAATTATGTCTGGCGGTGTCAAAATAGCAGCAGCAACAAAGGCAATAACTATTGAGTATTTTCGCTTATCTGCTAGCCCTTGAGCCGTAACCAAGCCNGCACGAGCCATTAGGGTTAGCGCGACCGGGAGTTGAAAAGCAAAACCGAATGCAAACATTAACTTAAGCACTAGGGATAAGTACTCGTTAACCTTTGCCTCTAGCTCAATGGCTAGACCACCATCTACAGAACCTGTCTGGAATCCCATAAAAAACCGCCATGCCAAAGGGAAAATAAACGAGTAAACAAGAGTGGCACCGGCAGCAAATAGGAGAGGAGATGCGACCAAAAAAGGGAGAAACGCGCCCTTCTCATTTTTATACAAACCAGGGGCTATAAACATCCACATTTGGGTGGCAATCACGGGAAAAGCAAGAAATACTGCAGCCCAAAATGATAATTTCAAATAGGTGAAAAANGCCTCATGAAGGNCCGTATANATCATNCGNGGATTCTCTACGCCNAGNTCAGCGTANATATTCGCNAATGGGCGAACNANAAATGAGTAGATATGTTCCGAAAAAATGTAGCTGATAATAAAAAACACAAANAGTGCAATNACCGAATACATTAAACGGTTTCTAAACTCAATNAGATGNTCAATAAGTGGGGCCTTTGGCCCTAACTCTCTNTCATCTGGNTCCTGGNAANTAGCCACCNGCTTACTACTGCGGCTCNACTCGTCGTTCTTGGGNCGCCGNACTCNGATCACTCTCNTGNCTNTCNGCTNCCTCCCGNNCAGCNGCTTCTACCTTNTTTCTGGCNTCCACCACTTGNTGGACNNCNGTNGGNAGNGGAAGGGTCGNTNNCNCTGCTTCCTCNNCCTCCTTAGCNTCTACANCNTGATGATCANCAGNCTCCTCATNGNNTNCTTGNTNNNCATCCTTTCCCCNGGNCGCTTGGNCCTTTNCCGCTTGNTGTACCTGCGCNAAATGTCCTGNNGCAGTCACAGTCGGTGCNCCAACANCGGTTTCCTCATCTGATACGNCNTGNTTTTCCGNANTATCTTCTGGNNCNGCNTCNTCTGCTGGNAANTNTGGCGCAGNTAATTTNTCAGTGGCNTTAAGGGCCGTGTCCATATCCATNTTNTTAAATGANTGAACNCCCTTTTTTACCTCCTCAAGGTGCAAGTCCCTCTCAGCCTCTTTGACTGCCTCATCAATACTGGATTGAAATTCTCTCGCCAAGGCCTTCACCTTGCCACCATATCGCCCTGCTGTCCGAAGAGCCTTAGGCAAGTCTTTAGGCCCGATGACAAACAACGCCACCGTCGCAATAATCGCCATCTCACTCCAACCCAAGTCAAGCACTACGGCCTCCTTACACCACCTTTAACAAAGTACCGCAAAACGCCAAAGATCGCGCTACCCTTTTGAGGCTTCTTTATTTTCGTTTGCACTACTAACAGGTGCCGCTTCCGTTGCTTGCTCAGAAGGATCAGGGGATATGTCTACCTCAGCAGATTTCTGAACCTCTTTCACCCCCTCTTCTTCCGGGTCCTCTTTTAGACCCGCCTTAAAACTCTTTACACCCTTAGCTACATCACCCATTACTCGAGGCAACTTGCCAGCACCAAATAAAATCAAAACTATTGCTAGAATTAAGACTATCTGCCAAATGCCAATGCCACCCATTTCATACTCTCCTGGGAGCCTAACTCACCCCCTTTTAGAAATAAATATTTTAACCGAAGGATTACCTCAGGCTATGCCTTTACTAGTTCTTACCCTTCCACGGCCGGAAATACAAACATCATCGAAGTGTCTATTACCATACCAACTTCGCCTCCAACCTCAGGAAAACCCCTCCAAGAGGATAATAACCGGATCTCAAAACCCGAGCCATGGAGCTTCAAAATTACCTTCCTAGATGGACCTACTTCCTTTAGGTCAGTCAGGGTACCACTGACAAACCTAGAATTCACCCCTAACTGGCTATTTTCTGCCCCAAAAGTTATCGCCTCAGGACGCACCAAAACCCTGATCTCACTTCCAATAACGTCCTTTTTAACCTCTACCGGGCCAAACGGCGTATCCACAGAACCGGATTTAGCATGAACCCGGTACTCTATAGCATCACCCAAAAAAGTAGCACAGAATGCATTGGCTGGACGCGAGTAGAGGTCATGTCCTGTTCCTTCCTGCAAAACCTCCCCAGTCCTCATGATGGCTATTCTGTCCCCCATTAAAAGTGCTTCCTCGGGATCGTGAGTAACCATCAAAGTAGTTGTGCCTAGCTCGTGGAGCAGATGCAAAGTATCACTGCGCAAGGACTTTCTTAGACGCTGGTCGAGCCCTGAAAATGGTTCATCCAAAAGGAGGATTTTGGGCCTTGGAACGATAGCCCGTGCCAAAGCAACTCGCTGCTGCTCTCCACCAGAAAGCATGTGCGGAAAATAGCTCCAAAACTCTGCCATACCCACTTGCTCCAAAGCCACCTTAGCCTTCTTGACTTGCTCGCCAACGGAGAAACTCTCTAGCCCAAAGCGCACGTTCTCCAGTACGCTAAGATGGGGAAAAAGCACATAGTCCTGAAACATTAAGCCAACCCCTCTAATTTCTGGTCCTATGTTACTATTTGCATCAGCAACCTTCTCACCATCCAAGAAAATTTCACCGCTCTGCAAGGTCTCCAATCCAGCTGATAAACGGAGAAAAGTGGTTTTCCCACAGCCAGAGGGACCTAAAAGGCATGTTATAGAACCAACAGGCACTGACAAACTGACGTTATTGAGCACTTGCACCACTCCGTATGAATGGCTGACACCAGAAAATTGCAACCCAACTTTATTGTTACTCATCTTCGCGTCTCGCTTTCGTCACATACGGACCTGAAGTTTCAACAGATCGGCTTATTAAGATAACTGGAATCAAGCCGACAGCTACAATAGTTAGAGCGTAACAACCGGACGCAGCCAGCGCCTCATCCGAGGCTAATTCGTATGCTTTGACGGCAAGTGTGTCATAATTGAACGGACGAAGAATTAAGGTTGCCGGCAATTCCTTCATGACATCAACAAAAACCAATAGCGCACCTGTCAGTAACCCCCCAGTCATTAGCGGTATATGGATTGACGACAAACGTCGCCACCAATTTGCCCCTAATGTTTGAGCCGCCGAATCCAAGTTGGGAGCCAACAACTCCATGGACGATTGGAGAGAATGTAATCCGAGCGCCATAAACCGGACTAAATATGCAAAGATAACCACTGCCATACCCCCAGTAAGGATTAAGCCGGTCGAAGCGCCAAATGCATTTCTCGTGAAGTCATCGATCCTATAATCCAACCAAGCCATTGGTATCAAAACTCCAATGGCTATCACAGAGCCAGGGAACCCATATCCCAAACTAATGATACGACAAAAGATGGTGTTTAATGGGCCAGCCCCCATGCGGACTGAATAAACCAAAAACAAAGCAAATATCATAGCCAACAACGAAGTTAACGCAGCCAAGGAAAAACTATTCCAGAGGTGCTCAACAAAACGATCCCCCATCATCACTGCCCAAGCAGGCAGACTCAAAAACAAAAGATACCCAACCGGGAGTATGAACCCCAAAAAGACCGGAATAGAGCAAATAAAGGTAGCACTAATTCCCTTCAGACCGACAAGTTGAAATTTTTCTTTTAAGTGACTACGCCCCGTAACTTGGTAGTACCTGGCCTGCCCCCTCGATCGCTGTTCAATCAAAAGTATGAGAAAAATTATGAGTAGCAGCATTGAAGCTAATCTCGCTGCTCCCTCGGGAGAACCTAAAGCAAACCAGGTTCTGTATACGCCTGTTGTGAAAGTATCGACCGCCAAATACTGAACTGCGCCAAAGTCGCTTAATGCCTCCATCAACATCAGAGCTAGCCCAGCTATGAGGCTGGGCCGTGCGAGAGGGAAAGATATATCTCTGAGGATACCCCAGGATGACCGCCCCAGGACCCTAGCACTGTCATCATAATTCCTAGCCTGCCCAACAAACGCGGCTCTACCCAGGAGGTAAACATAGGGATATAAAACAAATGACATAACAAAAATGGCGCCCCCAATGGACCTTACTTCGGGAAACCAGTAATCACCCTTATTCCAACCAAAAATATCACGAAGAGTTGTTTGTATTGGACCCGAAAATTCACATAGTCCTCCATAACTAAAAGCGGTTGCGTAAGTAGGAACGGCCAGGGGCAACAAAAGAGCCCAGTGCAATAAACGATGCCCTGGAAATTCAAAATTAGCTGATAGCCAACCCGTTAGGGTTCCGACAATCAAGCCTATCATGCCAACGCCTAGAGCCAGGAATACCGTGTTTGTAATATAACGAACCAAAACAGTATCTAACAAGTGGCGCCAAACTTCTTCCATTGGGATAAAAAGATGAGCAAATATTACTATCGTGGGCAGACATAACATGCCGGCTAGAAGCATAGAGCCCAAGGTAACCCCAACGTTCGAAAAAACTCTTTCCACTAAAAATCACCGTCAAAAGGCTGAATCACAATTACTTCCGTTTATTGTATTCATTTCCTGATAACGTATCAAAGCCCACGGCAAAAACGACTCAATCGCTTAAAAGAGCTACCTCCACCCCTGTTGGTCAGCCAAGCGTATGGCTGCGCCAGTAAATTCCCCAAGCTCAGCTAGTGGAACACTATCTGCTCTGAACGACCCCCAGTCGGCAACAATTTGGGATGGAGAAACCTCCGGATTTACTGGAAATTCATGATTAAGGTCGGCAAACAATCTTTGCCCCAACGGCCCACTTAAAAATTCTAGCAAGGAAACCGCCTCCGCCCTATTCCTAGAGTGAGCTGTGACCCCAGCTCCAGACACATTAACATGGGTTCCACGGTCATCCTGATTAGGGAAAAACATACCCACCGATCCCACCACTTGCCGATCCCGATCAGCCTCCGATGCAAGAAGCCGCCCAAAATAATAAGAATTCACAATCGCAACGTCTGCTTCACCAACTGCAACTGCTCTGATTTGGTCAGTATCTCCGCCTTGCGGTTTACGGGCCATATTAGCAACAAGCCCCCTGATCCACTGTCCGGCTTCCGCCGTCCCATGGGAAGAAATCATAGAAGCTATCAAAGACTGGTTATAAACATTACTTGACGAGCGTACTATCACGCGACCCTTCCACTTGGAATCAGCAAGATCTTCATAGGTCGATAGCTCCGTTTTGCTCACTCGGTCTATGGAATATGCAATTACCCTAGCCCTAACACTAAGCCCATACCATCTGCCATAAGGGTCCCTATACCTACTCGGAATACGTTTCTCTAGGAGTTCCGAGTCAAGTTCTTGAAACAAGCCGGCGGCAGTAGCATGGTATAAATTAGCTACGTCTGAAGTAAGCAGGACATCCGCCGGCGAATTGCGCCCTTCAGCCTCGAGACGGGTTCGCAACTGATGGGCGTCCCCTGTTAATAGGTTTACCTGGATCCCGGTTCGCTCCGTAAAAGCAGCGAGCACTGGCCTAATCAAAGCCTCTTTGCGCCCCGAATAAACATTCACTTCATCTGCCAAGCTATCAGTAGGTGGAACTCCAAAAGAAAGCCCCAAGAATATCCAAGCACAGCCTCTGAGAAGCCTCCTCCAATCCCTTTCTATGTAATCAGACACTGTTCAACACCCCATTATTTATCGCGACTAACTATCATTCGCATCATAATTCCCCGCCTACATTCGGACAAGCATCGGTTCCTTCCCAAGCCTGAAACCACAAAACAACTCGGCCAATCAAACCGAGAAGTTATTCATGCTCTGGTTCAACAAAGGCTTCCTCATCGGGCAAAATGGATTCATCACTGTCTGAGCTATTCTCCATAGGCAACAGTGGAGCGATTTCGCGATCCAGCAGTCCCGCAGCACGCAACTCCTCCACGTTAGGCAAGTCATCAATTCGCGCCAAACCAAAGTGATTAAGAAAGCCATCAGTCGTTATCCAGGTGGCGGGCCGCCCAGGAGTATTTCTGCGCCCTTTGGGCATTATCCAACCGACAGAAAAAAGCCTATCTAAGGTCCCTTTACTAACTGATACACCCCTAATTTGTTCTATTTCTATTCGTGTTACTGGCTGATGATAAGCTATTATTGATAAGGTCTCTATAGCCGCCCGCGAGAGCTTTCTTTCCACATCGGCCTCACGATGCAGGACATGCGATAAATCCGAAGAAGTCCGAAATGCCCAACCACCAGCGACTTGGATGAGATTGATGCCTCGATCCCGGTACTCCCCACAAAGCGTCTCAATAATAGCCCTAAGGTCCGTCCCGCTATCTAAATACTCCGCCAATTGAAGCTCAGATAAGGGACCTTTCGAAGCAAATAATAATGCCTCCACTACCCGCAGATCTCTATTTTTATCATCCATTTTTATTCAGATCTTGATTGCCTTTTGCGAACATAGATTGGACCAAACTTTGCTGATTGTTGCATCTCTATTTTCCCTTCTTTGGCAAGCTCCAAAGAGGCTGCAAAGGTTGAAGCTAAAGCTGACCTGGCAACAAGGTTATCTAGAAGATCAACAGGCAAAAATTCTTTAAGATTTTGCCACTTAAGCGTTTGACCTAGAAGCCTTGAAAGTCTTTGCACCGCCGCTTCAACGGAAAAAATAGAGCTCGGTTCAATGGACATCTTGGAGAGAACTCCTCGACGTTTATGGGCAGTATAAGAGGCCAGCAATTCATGAAGAGAAGTCTCATAAAAAGGTCGGTATACTAACTTCATTTCTTCCGGATCCCCACGATAAAAAACGTCTCGTCCTAAGATATTAAGTGCAAAGAGACGTTGCCCAGCGTCTCTCATCGCATCTAGACGGCGCAGTTGCCGGGCGAGAGCCTCCGCTAGCACTTCTGCGCTTTCTTCCTCTTGAGCGTCTTCCTTCGGCAACAAAAGTCGCGATTTCATAAAAGTCAGCCACGCGGCCATAACTAAATAATCTGAAGCCAACTCGAGTCTCAGCAAGCGGGCATTACGAATATATGTCAGATATTGATCCGCAAGTGCCAGAATCGAAATTTTTGCAAGATCCACTTTCTGGTCTCTAGCCAAACTCAGCAAAAGATCTATTGGCCCTTCAAAGCCATCAAGATTAAGCACCAATTGCGCTTCACCTGAACCCGGGACATCTTCATCTATAAGATCAGAATTGAAGTCACTCATACCATCTACGGAACCCCAATAATCCCCCTCAGTAAATCAAATAGGCCCTGTACCGGCACGATCAAAAGCCAATGAAGAGGATCAAACACAACCCCTATCTCTTTCATCAGCATTGGAACAATAAAAAGCAAACCGAGCAAGATAAATAGACCAAACTTTTCTAGTTTGGCTAACCTCCACCCGAGTGATCTCGGCAATAAACCAACCGCAACTCGCCCCCCGTCTAGCGGGGGTAGAGGGATTAAATTAAAAATCGCAAGCAAAAGATTAATAATGATAGAATTTTCAAGATTACTCACCAACCAAAGACCCGCGGAGGCGGGTAAAATACTTTCTAGGCCAATTAATAATGCAGATAATATTGCCAATAAAAGGTTACTGGCGGGACCAGCGATTGCCACCAACACCATGTCCCTTTTTGGCTTGCGCAATTTTGAAAAATCAACTGGTACTGGCTTTGCAAAACCAAAAAGAAATGGGGCTCGAACCAGCAGCAACAAACCAGGTAATAAAAGTGTACCAACCGGATCAATGTGCTTCAGTGGATTAGCAGTTACTCGCCCGGCCCTCATAGCGGTCGGATCACCTAATCTCCACGCCACATAGCCATGCGCTGCCTCGTGCATCGTTATTGCCAATAACACAGGAACAACCCAAACTGAGAGCAAGTAGGCTATTTCCAAAATTAAGATCACCTATGATTGTAGCAATTTAATCAACTCTCGACGGTCGGCGGAGTTGTCAAACAGAGGCATTTCATCCCACAGCATAGCCTCGCAGCGAAGTGCCCGATCCAAGGAGTCACTTGTCATCGCGGGGACCGCTGATACAACCTCCTCCATTTCTGATAGATCTCCACTACAATGTAAAATGACATCGCAACCTGCCTCCAAAGCCCTAGCTGCTCGGTCACCTAAGTTTCCTGACAATGCCCCCATGCCAATATCATCGGTAATAAGTAGACCTTCAAAAGCTATGCCATTACGGATCACCGTCCCAATAACCTCGGAAGAGAAGGTAGCAGGCAAGACCGGATCAACTTCCGAATAAATGATGTGCGCCGTCATAGCCATTGGCATCTCACGAAGCTCCCGGAATGGAAGAAAGTCAGCCATAACCAATGTTTCAATACTTGTATCAACCCTAGATAGTGCCACATGGCTATCCACGCTCGACCGGCCATGACCCGGGATATGCTTAATAATCGGAAGTACACCGCACTCCAGTAACCCCTCACAAGCTGCACGACCATATTGACTTACTTGATGCGGATCGGCGCTGTAAGCTCTATCACCAATAACCTCATGCCCACCCGGGATAATAAGATCAAGAACCGGCATGCATGCCACGGAAATCCCAGAAATTATTAAATCATGAGCTATTAACCGGCTATTTAAGCGAATGGCCCGCACCGCTAACTCAGGTTGGTTCACAAATTTCGCTACTAGAGCTCGAGCCGACAGGGTAGTTGGCCAATTAGGAGGTCCTAAACGCGCCACACGTCCCCCTTCTTGGTCTATCAAGATGGGCAGGTGAGGACGATTTACAACTTCGCGTAGTTCGTTGGTCAGTTTTCGGAGTTGCTGTGGTTCGTTGATATTTCGGTCAAATAGGATGAACCCGAACGGACTAACAGAAGAAAAAAAATTGATCTCTTCTTCCGACAACACAGTCCCTGAACAACCAAAAATAATGGGAGCACAGTGCATATCAGGGGTCCACAACCATACATTCAATGCTAGACTTCAACATTACCTCACAAAAATTTTCTGCGTTTTGCCTCCCCCCTATTAGCTTAGTCCGCAAACGATAAAATATTCCCACCTCTCCTAAATCAACCTTACTGATTACCGGCGTCAATCCTCCCATTATGCCCTCTTGCATCCCCCGTACATACTCCCAACCCTTTTCAGCACCTTCCAAGGAACCAAAAGATCCCAACTGAGCCATAAAAAAACTACCCTCGGTGCCAGGTGTGTCTTGGCGCTCCACACTGGACGACTTTGCTTCCTGTCCTCCGTCGGTCACGTCGGTGTCTTTATCAGCCTTCACTTCTTCCTGGTTTGAGCCCAAATGCTCTCGCAGTTTAATCCCCGATGCTTCCTGGTTGTCCAAATTAGCGATATCGGGTGGTTCGATTGAATTTTCTTGGAAAGTCTCAAATACGGTCATCGTTTGGTTCGGAATTTCCATTCCGCCTGGACGTTCTGGAACTACTCTGGTTGGGCCAGCGGGGCCCGTAATTACAGGCAAATCATCGGAAGCAGGCTGGGTTATAGCCGCATGCCATACGACAAACATAAATATAGCCATACTCCCAACAACGGCAAGGGATATCACCCAAAATTGATAGCTTTTGCTCCTAGTCATTCAGAGCATTTCTGCTTGGGGCAGCACCCCAACAATACCCTGAAGGCCACTAACCAGCACTGCTCTAACTCCACTAAGAAGCGTTAAGCGAGCACGGGTCGCTTCCCAGTCTTCTTCCACAATGAAGCGCGTATCAGAATTTCTATTGCCTTGGTTCCACAAACTATGAAATTCAGAAGCCAGCTCGTTTAGGTAAAAGACAACGCGATGGGGTTCCCTAGAGGCCGAGGCAAGCTCAACAATTCTAGGCCAGTCGGCAAGCATCCGCAAAAGCTCCAACTCAGCACTATTAAAAACATACCCTGTATCATCAGAACTAATTGGGACCATCTCAATGTTTATCTCCTGGGCCCGCCTTAAAACAGAACAAATTCGCGCATGCGCATATTGTACATAAAAGACAGGGTTCTCCCGAGATTGCTCCGACACCCTTGTAAAATCAAAGTCCAACGGAGCATCGTTTTTCCTAGTCAACATAATGAAGCGGATCACGTCTTTCCCTTGTCCCTCACCCACCCTCTTATCCATCGAATCAATTAGATCCCGAACAGTTACGAAATTCCCCGCCCGTTTTGACATCTTAATGGGTTCACCCTGATCGAGTAATCGCACCATCTGGCACAGAGCTACGGTAACATCCCCAACGCCGTCTGTAAGCGCATCAACCGCAGCCTGAACACGCGATACGTATCCTCCATGGTCAGCTCCCCAAACATTGATCATATCCTTAAATCCGCGACGGTATTTGTGAAAATGGTACGCGATATCAGTGGCAAAATATGTCCATGAACCGTCAGACTTTTGCAGGGGCCGGTCAACTTCATCACCAAAATTGGAAGCTCGGAAAAGCAATTGGTCCCTTTTTTCCCACGTCTCGCTATTACCTTTTGGAGCTTCAAGTTGCCCACGATAGATGAGATTCCTCTGATCCAATTGCGCAACCACCTCGTCTACTTCACCGCTCCCTAATATCTCTTTTTCCGAAATTTCATTGTCAAATTCGATACCTAACAGTTTCAAATCTTCACGTATCAAATTCTTCATCGCATCAACTGAAAATTCTCTTATCTCTTCAGACCATTCCCCCTCCATCATGTCCACGTACTTCGAACTATGCAGGCTAGCCAACTCTTGACCCACAGCTTCTAGGTATTCCCCTTTGTATTCTATGCCACTCTCTCCCTCGGGGAGGCTGGGGGATCCGCTAAGGCCAAGAGACTGAAGGTATCGCCAGTAAGTGGCTCTAGCCAACTCATCCACCTGAGCACCTGCATCATTCCAATAATACTCCCGATCTACATCATGCCCCGAAAAAACTAATAAACGAGCAAGCGTATCCCCGAATATAGCCCCCCTAGCGTGACCGATGTGGAGAGGTCCGGTCGGATTGGCTGAAACGTACTCCAATACGATTCTTTTCTTTTTGCCCATAGAACTACGACCAAATTCTGACCCCACGTCAACTATATGCCTCAACACATCACGCCAAAAATCCTGAGAATACCGGACATTTAAGAATCCTGGGCCAGCCACTTCGATGGACTCAAATTCTGGCGGCCCAGAAAGAGCTGTGGCAAGCAGTTGCGCCACCTCCCGGGGCTTCGATTTTAGGGCTGGAGCCAATGCCAAGGCAGCGTTGGTCGAGACATCGCCATGATCCCGGTTTCTTGGAGGTTCTACTGTAATATTCATTAAATCCAAGTTACTGGGAACCTCACCATTATCTTGTAGATTATTGATACATTGAGATAAATGATCTCGAAAATTATTGAAAATATTCACTGGCTTTCCATGGAAACGTTAAACAGTTTAGCATACTCGTTCATTGCGTAGCGGTCGGTCATGCCGGCCACATAGTCTCCTACTACTTTAGCAGTTCTCGCCGTCTCAGGCCCGTCAGTCGCCCGCCTCCATTCACATGGCAAACAATCCGGTTCTTCGTTGAAAAACTGAAAAAGTTTGGCAACTATCCGGCGGGCTTTGCTGGACATCCTATTCACCCGAGGATGACGATAAACGTGATTGAACAGAAAATTTTTTAAGACGAGATGATTTGCCTGCATACTTTCTGAAAAAGCCACCAAAGGCACATCCAAACCCCTTACCTCTTGGGCACTCCCCGGTTTTAAGGCATGTGCTCTTTTTCTAGTCTCATCTATCAAATCCGTCACCATGCTATCGATAACCCGACGGACTACTTCATTTGCAGCCCGCCCCGCTTCGATATCAGGATACATTACCATTATTTCCCGAATTATTGGACCAACCAGGGGAATCTCTGATAAATCATTTAACCTTATTAAACCACCTCTTATAGCGTCATCCATATCATGGTTGTTATATGCTATATCATCTGCCAAGGATGCCACTTGGGCCTCAGGGCCAGCATAGGTATTCAATTCAAGATCATAAACTTTGTTAAAGGCGGCAATTTCCCAAAATGGCTTCTCGAGAGGACCATTGTGCTTGACTATACCCTCCAGAGTCTCCCAAGATAGATTGAGGCCGTCAAAATCTCCATATCGTTTTTCCAACTTGGTAACTATACGCAGCGTGTGGGCATTATGATCAAACCCTCCGTACTGGCCCATCGCTCCATTCAGAGCCTCTTCACCGGCGTGTCCAAATGGGGTGTGGCCCAGATCATGAGCCAAACATAACGCCTCCGCCAAATCCTCGTTTAAGCCCAGTTGACGGCTTATAGAGCGAGCAATTTGGGCAACTTCAATGCTATGCGTCAGCCTAGATCTATAATGATCCCCTTCATGATGCACAAAAACCTGTGTTTTATGCTCCAACCGCCGAAACGCAGTGCTGTGAATCACGCGGTCCCGGTCGCGTTGAAAAACTGTCCTGGTTTGACTAGCCTGCTCAGGACGCAGCCTTCCGCGGGAATTTTCTGCCTGAGACCCATATCGGGCCAAATTAGCATCGCTCATATTAACTCAAAATGGTCGAAATTTAATCACCTTTAATATACTAGGGCAAGGGTTACTGATTGACTTTATCCCTACAATCACTAGATATAGACATGAATGCTAACCTTTTACCATGAGCGTACACAATATGGCCAACGCTAAATCAGTTAATCCTGAAGATTGGGGCCTCTCCCTCACAGACAGTGCA